>DOHJ01000160.1:2605-7376 GCA_003535335.1 Paracoccaceae bacterium
TCGCGTTCGGCAAAACCGGTTTGCATGGCGCGAAAATTGGCCGAATAAACCTCGATCGGCTCTTGTTCGGCTGCGGCTTCCTCAGACATGCCAACGGTGCCCAGTTCGGGCTGGGTAAATACGGCACTGGCCACCAGATCGTGATCGGGCTTGGTCGGTTTGCCGTGAAAAACCGTCTCGACAAAGGCAACACCTTCGCGAATGGCCACGGGCGTCAGATTAATACGGTCGGTCACATCGCCCACCGCATAAATCGACGCCACCGCAGTCTGGCTGTAATCATCAACCATGATCTGGCCTTTACCACCCAACTTAACGCCGGTATTTTCCAGCCCCAAGCCATCGGTATTTGGCACCCGCCCCGTGGCATACATCACCGCGTCAAATTCACCGTCATGACCGGTGCTTGATTTCACAAACAGTTTTTCCCCGCGTTTTTCAATCTGCATCACATCGGTGCCCACATGCAAATTAACACCGCGTTCACGCATCAGATCGGCCACTTGGCCGCGGGCCTCGTCGTCAAAACCGCGCAAAACCTGCGCGCCGCGATAAAATTGCGTCACCTCCACGCCCAGACCGTTTAAAATGCAGGCAAATTCGCAGGCAATAAAACCCCCGCCAACGATCAAGATTGATTTGGGCAGCTGGTCTAGCTGAAAAACCTCGTTCGAGGTGATGGTCAAATCCGAGCCTGCAAATTCCGGCGTAAAGGGCCGCCCGCCAACCGCAATCAGAATATGTTTGGCGCTGAAGCTTTCACCGCTGCTTAATTTCACCGTGTGCGCATCAACCATTTCAGCCCGCGCATTGTGGATTTCCACACCGGCCTTGGCCAGATTTGTACGGTAAATATTTTCCAGACGGTCCAGCTCGGCGTCCAGCTTGCCGCGAAAATGGCCCCAGTCAAATGTGCCGATTTTGGCGTCGCGCCAACCAAAAGCACGCGCATCATCCGTTGCACCGCTATAACCCGAGGCAAACACCATCAGTTTTTTCGGCACGCACCCGCGAATAACACAAGTGCCGCCCATGCGGTATTCTTCGGCCAAGGCCACCTTGGCACCGGCCTCGCTTGCGGCCAGACGCGCGGCGCGCACCCCGCCCGATCCGCCACCAATAACGAAAAGATCATAATCAAAGTTCATTTCAACTGCTCCGGTTGGTTTATTCGCTTAAATCGGCAAACAGATTGTCACTTTCGACAAAATCAATGCGGTCTTCTTCGACGGTGCCGGCATTAATATCACGCACCTCGACCTTGCCATCCCCATGGCCGATGACAACCACATCGCACACATCGATAAACAAACCGTTTTCCACCACACCGGGGATCTGGTTCATCACCAACGCCAATTGTCGCGCATTGCCGATCCGGTTCAGGTGCAGATCCAGAATGTAATTGCCCTCATCCGTGATAAACGGCACTTCCCCGTTCAGGCGTAGCGTGCTTGTCTGGCCTAAAACATCCATCGACACCAGCGTTTCCTCGATCAATGCCTTGCTGGTTTGCCAGCCAAACGGAATTATCTCGACCGGCAGCGGAAATGCCCCCAGCGTTTCGACCTGTTTGGAAACATCGGCAATCACCACCATCATATCAGAGGCTGTGGCAACGATTTTTTCCTGCAACAATGCCCCGCCACCCCCCTTGATCAGGTTCAGGTTGGCGTCATATTCATCGGCGCCGTCAATGGTCAGGTCCAGCCATTTGGCCTCGTCCAGCGACATAACCTCGATGCCCACTTGGCGGGCCAGATCGGCCGTGCGGCTTGAGGTCGGAACACCTTTGATTTTCATGCCGCCATCGCGGATCTGATCGCCCAGACAGCGCACCATCCACGCAGCGGTTGAACCGGTTCCAAGCCCGACACGCATGCCGTCTTCAACATAATCCACAGCCCGCTTTGCCGCAACAAATTTGGCCTTGTCGATGGGTGAAAGTTCTCCGGTCATTTTGCGACTCCCTCTTCGTTACCAACACTTATAAAGGATGATTTGCGTGGCCGCGAGGGGCAATTAAAGCGCATTTGTCGTTTTCAGAATGGACGGCGCAAAAACCCCCCGTGGGTATCTCACAAAAAGCCTGATTTTCACCAAAACATGTCGCATTCAGACTTGCTTGCCTATCGGGTTTTGTGTTCATGCGGTAATTAAAGAAAATCAGAAGAAAACCCGCACACATGTTCCTCAGCGTCTTTGATATGTTCAAGATCGGCATTGGCCCGTCATCGTCCCATACCATGGGGCCAATGGTGGCGGCTGGCCGGTTTTTGGAATTGCTGCGCCGCTCGCCGTTTCAGGCGACCGGCCTGCGCGCGTCTTTGCATGGCTCACTGGCCTTTACCGGCGTCGGCCATGCCACGGATCGGGCCACTATTTTGGGGCTGGCCGGATTTTTACCCGACAGCTATGACGCCAAACAGGCCGATGCAGCCCTGGTTGAAATAGCACAGAAAAAAACCGTCACACCGGATTTACTGCCTGAGCTTAAATTTGACCCGAAAACCGATTTGATCTTTGACTATGATCATCCGCTGACCGGCCACCCCAACGGCATGATCCTGATGGCCACCGATCAGCAGGGCGATATTTTGCTGAAAGAAACCTATTTTTCCATTGGCGGCGGATTTGTGGTGACCGAAGCCGAGCAAGCCATGGAGCCCACGCTGGACGCGCGCGATGCAAGCCGCCCCTATCCGTTTGAAACCGCAGAAATGATGCTGGATATGACGCGGGCAAGCGGCAAATCCATTGCCGAATTAAAACACACAAACGAGCTGACCCACATGGGGCGTCGCGAATTTGACGGCGAAATTTCACGAATTTGGCAGGTGATGAATGATTGCATAAATCGCGGCCTGTGCACCGACGGCACCCTGCCCGGTGGCCTGAACGTGCGCCGCCGCGCCAAAACCATTCATCAGGCCCTGCTGCAAGAACAAAAATTAAACCTGACCGCGCCGCACACGATCAACGACTGGATCTGCACCTATGCCATGGCCGTCAACGAAGAAAACGCAGCCGGTGGCCAAGTTGTCACCGCCCCCACCAATGGTGCCGCCGGCGTGGTGCCTGCGGTGCTGCGTTATTGGCTGGATCATGTGCCCGGTGCCAGCAGCACAGGCATTGGCGATTTTTTATTAACCGCCAGCGCCATTGGCGGGCTGATCAAACATAACGCCTCGATTTCCGGCGCCGAAGCGGGGTGTCAGGCAGAAATCGGATCCGCCGCCGCGATGGCCGCTGCGGGTTTGTGCGCGGTCATGGGCGGCACACCGTTTCAGGTTGAAAACGCGGCTGAAATCGCCTTGGAGCATCATTTGGGCATGACTTGCGATCCGGTCAAGGGTTTGGTGCAGGTGCCGTGCATTGAACGAAACGGGCTGGGTGCAATCAAGGCCGTAACCGCCGCATCGCTTGCCTTGCGCGGCGATGGCAACCACTTTGTGCCACTGGACAGTTGCATTGAAACCATGCGCCAAACCGGTGTGGATATGAGCGAGCGCTATAAAGAAACCTCGCTGGGCGGGTTGGCGGTGAATATTCCGAATTGTTAGGCCGGGTTTTCTTGCATGAAATGCCTGACCAGAAAATCCAGCTGAATCCGCGGCAGGATCACCAGCAGTTTTCGGGCTGACAGCTGCAAATTCACCGGCCCGTGCAACACCTCGTTTGAGGTGCTGGTCAACCCGTCCGCGGCCATTGCCGATTTATCCAGCGGCCAACGCAGCCCCGTTGCCGTGACGTCGCAATCGGCAAAGGCAAATAACGAAATCCGGCTACCGGCGGGCAAATCCAGCTGCATCGACAGCGGGGCCAGAAAACACAGATCCTCATCGCCCACCACAACACAGCGTTTTTCAGGAAACCGCAGCAGCGCGTTATAAACCGCCAGTTCGTGATCCAGCCGTCCGCCGGTAAACCCGGTTGCCAAAATCAGCGGCGACGAAATGCTGCGCAGGCATTTTTCAAAGTCGGTGCTGTCTTGTTCTTTGATCCTGTGCAGACGCTTTGACGGGATTTGTGCTAAAGTAGCCGCATCAATAGAATCAAAGTCGCCAATAACGGCCTGCGGCATCTGGCCTAAAGCAAGCGCAGCCCTTGCGCCACCGTCAGCCGCCACTAGAATCGGTGCATGGGCTAAAATGCGTTCAACAACTTTAGGGCGTGCGGGAGCGCCACCAAGAAGGGTTACCGGTTGTAATATGTCCACAATGTGGCGTTTCATGCGAATTTGCTACCTTTTTTAGTAAACTGCCACATTTCGGTCATGAATTAATACCTAAAAATTCCATGGTTTGTTCATTAAATAGAACCATTGTTAGGCAAAATTGAAATTGCTGGGAAAGAAAAAATAGAAAGTGAGCAGACCAATGATTGGTGCAAGTAAAATATTAACAGTTTCCTACGGTACGTTTTCGTGCACGTTAGAGGGGTTTGACGATTCCTTTGGAACAATGAAAGCGATTGCCGAATATTTCCGCGATCTGTCGGCCGATGACCGCTATTTTGGTGCGGAACCGGCAACGCCTGATGCTGATATGCTGGCGCGGATCGCTGGCAATGAAATCAATCGCCGCGTTGAGGCCCGCATTAAAGATGGCAGCGTAACGTTACGCCCCAGCCAGCAAGAAGCCAAAACAGCCGTTGCTGAAATGCCCGTTGAACAGGTGCCAACTGAGGTAACTGAAGACCGAGGCGAAGGCCGTGGCATTGAAGATAGAGCTGCGGCAAAAGTCGTCGCTGACACAGTCGCCGATGCCAGCAT
>DOHJ01000082.1 GCA_003535335.1 Paracoccaceae bacterium
CCTGCCGCCAGCCTGCCGGATCCGGCTAAATACGGATTTGTTTTACTGGGGGCTTTGGCGTCGCTGGCCTACGGGGCCGAGGGCAATTTTTTGAAATGGGTCGGCAATAAGGGGCTGGATCCGTTTCAAATGCTATTTGGTGCCAGTATTGCCGGTTTGATCATTGCGCTGCCGATTACATTTGCAATGGGGGTTTCAATCAACCCGATAAAGCCGTGGGGGCCGCCTGAATGGGCGATTTTGGGCTCGACCGTCGTTAACCAAATTGCCTATCTTGGCTATATTTGGCTGATCGGGCGCACTGGTCCGGTATTTGCGGCCCAAGTGGCCTATTTGGTAACCGGATCCGGCGTGCTGGCCTCGATGCTGATACTGGGGGAAAGCTATTCCGGGTATTTCTGGATCGCCATGGCTTTGATGCTTTTGGGGCTGTTTTTGGTGCAACCGCGTGACAATCAGCCAAACTTGCGCAATGATGGTCGTTAACTAGGGACAGGCCGCAAAAAAAATGGATATTTTCACACTTAGCCAAACCTCACAGGCCATTATCACTTTGTTGGTGGTTGGCATGATGTTTGTGCTGTTTTTACGTGAGACCCTGCCAACCGAGGTGGTGGCGATTGCCGGTGCTGCCATTTTGCTGGCGCTGGGAATATTGCCGTATGATGCCGGATTGTCGGTGCTGTCCAATCCGGCACCCTGGACCATTGCGGCAATGTTTATCGTGATGGGGGCGCTGGTGCGTACGGGGGCGCTGGAATGGTTTATTAAACTGGCGGAAAAAAACGCCACAACCAATCCGGCCTTGGCGATTGGCTCACTGATGGCGTTTGTGGTGCTGTCATCGGCTATTGTGTCGAACACTCCGGTTGTTGTGGTGATGATACCGCTTTTTGTTCAACTGGCCCGCAAGATGAATGTTTCGGCCTCCAAAATGTTGATCCCGCTGTCTTATGCGGCGATTTTGGGCGGCACCCTGACCTTGATCGGTACATCAACCAACCTGCTGGTTGACGGGGTGGCGCGCAGCCACGGGCTAAAGGGGTTTTCGATTTTCGAAGTCACGCCGCTGGCCATTATTTTGGTAATTTGGGGCATGGCCTATTTGCGTTTTATCGCGCCGCGCCTGTTGCCGGATCGCGATAGCATGGCAAATCTGTTGTCGGATAAATCCAAGATGAAATTTTTCGCCGAGGCCGCGATTCCGCCGGACAGCAACCTGATCGGCCGTGAAGTTCTGGATGTGCAGCTGTTTAAACGCAAAGGTGTGCGCCTGATTGATGTGGTGCGCGGTGATATCAGTCTGCGGCACAATCTGAAAAACGTGTTGCTTGAGGTTGGTGACCGGGTGATTTTACGCACCGAAGTCAGCGAGCTGTTATCGCTGCAACGCAACAAAGATTTAAAACGCATGGATCAGCTAAGCGCGGTTGAAACCTCGACTGTCGAGGTGTTGATTACGCCGGGTTGCAAAATGATTGGCCGCAGTTTGGGTGGTTTGCGGCTGCGGCGTAAATACGGGGTTTACGTGCTGGCGGTGCATCGACGAAATCAAAATCTAAGCGGTCAAATTGATAAACTGGTTGTGCGGGCCGGCGATACTTTGCTGCTTGAGGGCACGACGGGGGATATTGGCCGCATGGCCTCTGAAATGGAGCTGGTGGATGTTTCCAAACCATCGGGCCGCGCCTTTCGCCGCACGCAGGCCCCGATTGCCATTTTGGCCCTGTTGGCCATTGTGGCGCTGGCCGCCGCAAATATAGCACCGATCTTTTTGCTGGCGGTGGTTGCTGTGGCCGTGGTTCTGGTGACCCGTTGCATTGATGCCGAGGAGGCCTTTTCTTTTATTGACGGGCGATTGTTGGCGATGATTTTTTCAATGCTGGCAATTGGTGCCGCACTTGAGGCCTCGGGCGCGGTGGCGTTGATTGTGGGTGGTATTGCGCCTTATCTGGTGAATTTGTCGCCGTTTTGGATTATCTGGGCGATATATTTATTGACCTCGGTTTTGACCGAAATGGTTTCAAATAACGCGGTGGCGGTGGTGATCACGCCAATTGCCATCGGGTTGGCCGCAGAAATGGGCATTGATGCGCGCCCGTTGGTGGTGGCGGTGATGGTGGCGGCCTCGGCCAGCTTTGCCACGCCGGTTGGCTATCAAACAAACATGATGGTTTATGGCCCCGGTGGCTATAAATTCACCGATTTCATGCGCGTGGGCATTCCGTTAAACCTGACGATTGGTTTGCTGGCCAGCGCGATTATTCCGTATCTGTGGCCTTTGTGAAACTGTTGCGCGGGCATTGGCAACTGCTACTGATTTTGGCGGTGATCTTTGCGCTCTGGGCCACGCCTGTCATTATTCCGTTAAAAATTCTGATCGTGTTTATGCACGAGGTTTCACACGGGCTTGCCGCCATTCTAACCGGCGGAGAAATTGAAAGCCTTAGCATCTCGATTAAGCAGGGTGGGCAGGCAGTAACCCGGGGCGGCAACGGGTTTATTATCACCTCGGCAGGTTATCCGGGATCATTGCTGATCGGGATTTTTATATTTCTGCTGGCCCTGAAAAGCCGGTTTGACCGTTTGTTAATGGCCGAACAGTTTGGCGGTACAACGATGTTTTGGGGCGGGGTTTGGTTGGTGTTAAGCCTGATCACCATTGCCGCCTGTTTGCGCTATGGCATCGGAGAACGTAGTAATATTGATTTTAGCCGTAAAGTCGCGAAACCGGATGATTTTGTTTAAAAAACAGTCCTAGCCGCCCAATGCCGCACGACCCTTTTCAATCTGCGCCTTGCAAACCTTGATTTTGCGCGTCAGCTTGTCTTTTTCGCGCCCGGTTTCTACGGTATTCAGTTTGGTGTTATATTTTTCCAGCTTTGCGTCCAGTGCGGCGATCAATTCGGAAATCGCATCCGACTGTTTTGCCGCGCGGCCTTTTTTGGTGTCAAAAATACTATCCAACCTTGCAACAATATCTTTTAACCCCATCTTGCTATCCCCCAAATAAGCTAAGTGACTGGCGTGTTTTTACTCTGCGCTGCCCGCTTGGCTAAGATTGCGGATGTCCTCGTCCTCCAGCTCCATAACGCTTTGGCCTTGCAGCAATTCGGTATTCGTGTCGGAAAACAGAATTTTTGCAGCACGGGTCAGGTCACGGATGATTGCCTTGCTATAACTTAGGTCATTCATCAAGGAGGTGGCCATCTCGGGCGTAATCTGCGCCTTGCGGATCATTTTGTCAATGTTGGTAAAGCTGCGGGCGCGATCTTCTTTGGCCATCAGTTTATGATCATCCAACTCGAACACGTCGACATCATCATCACCACGGTGCAGCTGTTCAATCAGCCGTAAAATGCGGGCGATATTAATGCGGATGTTGGTGTATTCATCACGGATGGCAGAATTGTCCGAGCTGCAGAATTTATCAATGTTTTTCTGCAGATGCTTGGTATCCTTAACCGCCTGAACAATGCGCTGGCTGGCGCGGTGCAGATCGTAAAGCGGGCTTGAAAATTTGCCGCTAAGGCGAATTTGGGCC
>DOHJ01000175.1:0-1968 GCA_003535335.1 Paracoccaceae bacterium
TTACCCGCCTTGCAGTTTGAAATCCGCTCCAGCTCTTTTTCAAGCCGCTTTAGCTTGGCAATTTTTTCGCGCAAGGCCGTCAGATGGCGCGTGGCAATGTCATGGGCATCACAACATTGCCTGTCAGGATGTTCGCTAAGCTCTAAAAACTCGCGGGTGTCATCCAGCGAAAAACCCAGGTCACGTGAATGGCGGATGAATGACAGTCGGGCAAATCCGTCTTGACTATAGCGACGCTGATTGCCTGCCGTGCGCTCTGGCGGGGCAATCAGGCCGATTTGCTCGTAATAACGGATTGTTGGCACTTTGACGCCGGTTTTGTTTGAAAGTTGGCCAATTGAATACATACGCTGAATTATCCCTTGAAGCTATACCTACTAGAGGGATTATATATATCCTGCGAACCGAATCAAGGACAGGAAAAGTGGCAGAAAGTTGCAGCACACAGGGCACCACATGCGGATGTTCGGGAAATCCGGTATTTGACGGGGTTGATCCGCGTTACAAAATGGTTTTGTGGATTGTGATTATCATAAATGCAGTGATGTTTGTGGTGGAAATGACAGCCGGTAAACTGGCCGGATCACAAGCATTGCAGGCCGATGCGCTGGATTTTCTGGGTGATGCGGTGACTTATGGCCTTAGCCTTGCGGTGATTGGCATGGGCCTGAAAGTGCGATCATCGGCGGCCATGTTTAAGGGGATCAGTTTGGCGATGATGGGGCTTTGGGTTTTTGGCTCGACTGTGTATCAGTTTTTCGTGCTGGGCCTGCCAAAAGCCGAAATCATGGGTGTCATCGGGTTTTTAGCCTTGGCCGCCAATCTGATCAGTGTGCTGCTACTGATGCGCTACAAAGACGGTGACGCCAATGTGCGGTCGGTCTGGCTGTGTTCGCGCAATGACGCGATTGGCAATGTGGCGGTGATGTTTGCATCCGTGGCGGTCTGGTACACGGCCACGGCGTGGCCCGACCTGATCGTGGCGCTGATCATGTCGGGGCTGTTCCTGCGCTCGGCTCAGCTGATTTTACAACAATCCTGGCGTGAATTTAGTTCGGGCGAGGGTTTGGCATCAATTTCCAGCCACGGGCATAATCATTGAGGTGTTAAGACAGGTATATGGTGCGGCTAATCACATCACCATATTCAGTGAACCGGTGCAGGTTATAGGCCGGAGTATCTGCGACACCCTCATCATCCAGCATTGGGTTGATCCCCATGCCGGGCGCAGACGAAACCACGGTTTCATTCCAACCCGTGTGGCAGGCAAAATTAATGTGGCCGCAAAAAATCGCCTTGATATGCGAATAATGCGCAACCAGCTGGCCAAAATATTCGGCATTATTAAAGCCGTCTTCGTCAATTTTGGCGATGCCGGTTTTCATCGGCGGGTGGTGCATGAAAATAGCCGTTGGCTGGGTCATGTTTTCAGCCAGCCGGTCATTCACCCAGTTCAGACGTTTTTGGCAAATATGCCCGCCGGTGCCATTATGCCCCAGACTATCCAGCCCGATAAGCCGCAAGGCGAAGCCCTCGACCATATAGCTGACAACCCCGCCGACTTCGTTACCGCAGGCATGATCAAACACAGTCAAGGTGGTTCTGCGGTCATCATTCGGACCGCAGACCAGTTTATAGGGGAAATCAAGCGTATCCAGCAATTCACGGGCATGCATGGCGGACTCGATGCTGCCGTTGCTGGTGATGTTGCCAGTGACCAGCAGCAAATCGGGTGCAGGTTCTAATGCGTTAAAATGGGCAATGCATTTGCGCAGGTTTTCGATCATTACAATTGCGGCCGGATCATCGCTATCTTTTTCACAAATATATAAATCACTTATATGAACGATACGCATCTTAGTTATCCCCAAGCTGTTAAACCTGCCTTAACGAACTACACCAATCAGGCCAAGCGGGCAATGCGGCAAAAATCGCTGCGGTAATTTTTGCGGTAATTTTTGCGGTAAA
>DOHJ01000175.1:2280-3969 GCA_003535335.1 Paracoccaceae bacterium
GGTAATTTTTGCGGTAAAATAAAAAACCCCGCAGCAAATGCCACGGGGTTAAATGCTCATAATAATTAAGCGGTGCTTATTTGTCGTCACTATCCTCGGGCAAATTAAACAGGCTGTCTGCATCCAGCTCTGGTTCAGCCGCTTCTTTTGGTTCATCAACCAGTGAAAATGTTTCAAGCCCCGCGATAGCCGCCGGTGTTTTGCTTTCTTGCGGTGCAGCCAGGGATTGCTCGGTTGATACCAGTTTGCGACGCTCGTCATCAGACATCACGCCGCCTTCTTTGGCCTTTTTGGCGCTGGCTTTTTGCACCGCAGCATCCAGTTCGGTTTGCTTGCACAAGCCCAGTGCAACCGGATCAATCGGTTGAATATTGGCGATGTTCCAGTGGGTGCGTTCGCGCAGTGCCTGAATTGTGGGTTTGGTGGTGCCGACCAGTTTGCTGATCTGGCTGTCGGCCAATTCAGGGTGAAATTTCACCAGCCACAGGATCGAGGCAGGCCGGTCCTGACGTTTTGACAGCGGTGTGTAACGCGGACCACGGCGCTTTTCCTCGCCGATGGCTGCGGCATAAGATTTCAACCTAAGATTGTGTTTGGGGTTGTGTTCGGCGGTTTCGATTTCATCGCGTGTCAGCTGGTTGTTTGAAATCGGATCAAACCCCTTAACACCGGCCGCCACATCACCATCGGCAATGCCTTGCACTTCCAATTCGTGCAGCTCGCAAAAATCCGCGACCTGTTTAAAGGTCAGCGTTGTGTTGTCCACCAGCCAAACGGCGGTTGCTTTTGCCATGATCGGTTTAGCCATTTTGAACTCTCCTAAAACATATCTTCAAAACATATTTTCCCTGTGCCCTTGAACGGGCGGCTTCAATTTGAAGCAGGTTCGTATTGTCAGGGAACTTGCAGGCTATATAATGCGCATATCTTAAAGAGGAAAGAGTAAATGCGTCTAATTATTGCTGCCTTGTTGTTGATAGGTATATTAGCCACTACTTTTAACAACCTTCCAACAAATCCTAGTAGCAATAAGGTTGATGAATTTGATTATTATGTTCTCTCCCTGTCTTGGTTGCCCTCGTG
Source organism: Paracoccaceae bacterium (assembly GCA_003535335.1). Classification (GTDB taxonomy): domain Bacteria; phylum Pseudomonadota; class Alphaproteobacteria; order Rhodobacterales; family Rhodobacteraceae; genus Profundibacter. The sequence continues at coordinate 3,364 of DOHJ01000175.1, forward strand.
GTGCGCGATCGATGGCGATGCCCGCGGGGCGGATCAATGTGATCCCAAGCATGATTTCGGCTGGACGCTGCATGGTCTATGGCCGGAATTTGAACGTGGTTATCCCAGTTACTGCAAAACCTCCGAACGCGCGCCATCACGGGACCAAACTGCTGGGATGGTTGATATTATGGGGTCCAGTAAGTTGGCGCAGCACGAATGGGAAAAACACGGAACTTGTTCGGGCTTGTCAGCGCAAGATTATTTTGCCGCATCACGACGCGCATATGAAGCAGTGATACGCCCCCCGTTGCTGCGTAAACTTGACCATACTGTAAAAATGCCTGCTTATGTAATTGAAGAGGCGTTTCTAAAATCCAATCCAAGCTGGGATGCAAATATGATAACCATCACATGTCGACAGCAACGCATACAAGAAGCCCGCCTATGCTTGACCAAAGATCTGACACCTCGCAAATGTGGGCCAGATGTATTATTGGATTGCAATACGAATTTTGCGATAGTTGATCCGGTAAGGTAAGCCTTCCACTGTGACCCGTTAGTTATTGAGTGTTACCCAAGCTTCAAAACAGTCTTGCCAATATGCGCGCCACCTTCCATGGGTGA
>DOHJ01000211.1 GCA_003535335.1 Paracoccaceae bacterium
AATGGTGGGCGACCCTGGAATCGAACCAGGCGTGAGTCGCCTCGAGGGAGTTACAGTCCCCTGCCACACCTTGCGGCCTGTCGCCCAACACTGGCGCTGGATACCTGCGCATATCAAAGCCGTCAAGCGTAAAACCAACATGATTTGCACTTGTGCCAGCGCGCCACAGAGCGCATTGTCTGCAAAATGCAAAATAACAAGGCCAGACAGATGAAAAAACCAAAATGGGTAATCGAAAAAGAACAAGACCGACGCGCATCGGCGGCCGCGACCGTCTGGCTTTTTGGCCTGCATGCGGTGCGCGATGCCTTGTCAAACCCGAACCGCACCCGCCTGCGCCTGATGGTGACCAAAAACGCCTATAATAAACTGGCCGAGGTTATTACCGCCAGCGGTATGACCCCTGAAATCGTCGACTCGCGTAAATTCACAGCCCCGCTGGATTCGCAATCGGTGCATCAGGGTGCAGCCCTTGAGGTCAAGCAACTGGATTGGGGCCCGATTGAAGAATGCTGCATGGCCGCTGACGGCCAAGTGCCCCGCGTGTTGTTGCTGGACCGCGTCACAGACCCGCATAACGTCGGTGCAATCCTGCGCTCGGCCGAAGTTTTTGGCGCCCGCGCCGTAATTGCCCCGCACCGTCACTCTGCGCCTGAAACCGGTGCCTTGGCCAAAACCGCATCCGGTGCCTTGGAACGCCAGCCCTATTTGCGGGTTAAAAATCTGGCCGATGCGATGGAGACCTTGAAATCCATGGGCTACCTGATGCTGGGCCTGCATGGCGAGGCTGAACAAACAGTGGCCGAGGCCGTTTTGGGCCGCACAGATCGCCCGATTGCATTGGTGCTGGGGGCCGAAGGGCCGGGCCTGCGCCAGAAAACCCGCGAAACCTGCGATGCTTTGGTGAAAATCGATGCGGCGGGTGAATTTGGCTCGTTAAATGTGTCAAATGCCGCCGCTGTTGCACTCTACGCCAGTCGAAATTCGTAAATCTTCACAAATCATTTACCTGCCCTAGTAATCTGCGTTTTACTGATTATCTTTTGTATCAGAGGCGCACATTTGGAACTCGTGCTCCTTAATTCTGTCCCTCGTTCCATACTTAGCGCCCATTCATCCCCCAAATGGATGGGCGCTTTTTTGTCTGATCACAAGGTGGTATGCAATATTATGACCTATGGGAAAAATGCTGTTTGGGTAAACGACTATGCCTGATTTTGCCGCGATTGATATGCCGGTTGATACCTTCAGGCGCACGGAATTTGGGACACCGGTTGTTGAGGAGATATTTCCCGAGTTGAAAATAAACAGGCCGCCGACTTGGCCCAAAACCGTGATGCAGCCGTAATTATGAACCGCTGCCCGAAGGTTGAATATCAGCCGTTGTTTGACGAGCTGCGGATGGGCGGGTTTAATACCGGAGTTATCAGCTCAAAATTGTAAGAGCCGCCTAAAATTTACCCAAACGACGGGCCAAACGGGCGGATTTACGGGCCTTTTGCGCGGTTTGTTTGGCTCTTCTGGTTTGCTGGCGTTCTTCTTTGGTCATTTCATCACGCGGTTTACCTCGGGATGCGGCCATATTAATACCTTTGTTGATGGCTTTTCGCGTGATCATGCGGATAATCATGTTGATCATACTGTTCATATTCATTGTAATTTCCTCCTATTCCTCAAACATTTCGCTTTGTGATACGCTGGGATCTTCTTCGTCGGCCTCGGGCATGCCGGGCATTGCACCCGGTGGTGGCCGGCTTTCCAGCAAACCGGCGGATCGCAGCTCTTTTAGCCCCGGCAGATCGCGGGCATTTTCCAAACCAAAGTGATCCAGAAATTCGGCCGTTACCACAAAAGTAACAGGGCGCCCCGGCGTCATGCGCCGTCGACCAAAGCGGATCCATTCCATTTCCAGCAGCTGGTCAACCGTACCACGGCTAACCGAAACACCGCGAATTTCTTCGATTTCGGCCCGCGTCACCGGCTGATGATAGGCAATAATTGCCAAGGTTTCGATTGCAGCCCGCGATAGTTTACGCGTTTCAACCGTTTCTTTCTGCATTAAAAAACCCAAATCAGCGGCGGTTCGAATGGCCCATGCATCACCAACCCGAACCAGATTGACCCCGCGCCCCTCATAGCGTTTTCGCAGCGTCACGATGGCTTCGGCCGGATCACAGCCATGCGGCATGCGTTCGCTCATTTCCTTGACCGTTACAGGCTCGGTTGTGGCAAATAAAATCGCCTCGACCATGCGTTCCTGCTCGCCCATTGGCGGGGCTTCAAACAGGCTTTCCCCGATTTCTGCATTTTCTGTATTTGGTGTATTTTCAGCCATCATTACGGGCCTTTTTGCGAATTTGAATCGGGGCAAAAACCTCGCCCTGACGAATTTCAATCTGGCCGATTTTGGCCAATTCAAGCGAGGCGGCGAAATTGGCGGCCGTGGCGCTGCGCCGCTTTGCAGGGTCGGTTTCCCAGCCTTCGGGCAGATAGCTTTCCAGCCCCGTCCAGTCGCCGGCATAACCAATCAGACCGCGCATTCGCTCCAGCGCCTGTTCCAGCGTCATCACCGCGTCACGGTCCATCACAAACGGGCGAAATTCGTCCTTGGTTCGGGTGCGGGCATAGGCTTGCATCAGGTCCAGCAGGCTGGCGGTATAGGTGACGCGGCGAATGCGGGTCACGTCTTCGGGCAAACCGCGCACGAAGAAATTGCGCCCCAGCTGATCACGCGCCATCAGTTTGGCGGCTGCCTCGCGCATGGCCGATAATCGTTCCAGCTGAAAGGCCAGGTGCGCCGCCAGCTCTTCGCCCGAGGGGCCTTCCTCATTCGGGTCGGGCGGCAGCAGCAGACGGGATTTAAGAAAGGCCAGCCACGCGGCCATCACCAGATAATCGGCGGCCAGTTCAATGCGTAAATCTTTGGCTTCATTGATGAATTTCAGGTATTGCTCGGCCAGTGCCAGCACCGATATTTTGCGCAAATCCACCTTTTGGGTACGTGACAGGGTCAGCAGTAAATCCAGCGGCCCTTCATATCCATCCACATCAATAATCAGCGCTTCGGCCGCTAAACGATCACCGACAGACAGGGGGGTGTCTTCTTCAAAATCCGCATCAGCCATCATGAATACCCGTTCAACAGATCGGCAAGTTCGCGTTTCAAGCCGGAAATGTCAACATTATCGGGAAAATTGCGCATATTTAGCGCCGAATCTGCCCGCATTTGTGCCTTGCCGGTAAATTTTCCCGACACTTCGGCGATTTGGTGCATTTCGTCGATTTCACCATTGCAATGCAGGATTAAATCCATCCCGGCCGCCAGTGAGGCGCGGCAGCGGCTTGGCAGATCGCCCTCCAGCGCCTGCATCGAAATATCATCGGTCATCAGCAACCCGTCAAAGCCGATTTGACCGCGGATTATATCGGTCATAACCGGCGAGGTGGTGGCCGGCGCAGTTGGATCAATGCTTTCAAAGATAACATGCGCGCTCATGCCCAGCGGCAGATCGGCAAGGGTTTGCATGGCGGCAAAATCAACAGAATCCAGATTGCTACGCGGGGCGCTGACACGGGGCAATTCCAGATGGCTGTCCAAGGTGCCACGGCCATGGCCGGGGATGTGTTTTAGCACCGGCAACACGCCGCCATCCAGCAGCCCGTTTGCCACAGCACGGCCAATGCGGCCCACGGATTTTGCGTCTTGGCCATAACAGCGATTGCGCAGGAAGCGGTGGGTGTTGGCGGTTGCCACATCGGCGCAGGGTGCGCAGTTGCAATCAATTCCGACACGTCTTAATTCATCGGCAATGATGCGGTAGCGCAGATACATCGAGCGCGCGGCAGCCTCGGGATTGGCCGCGACCTGATCCAGTGGCGGCATCCATTGCAGCCAATGCGGCGCGCCCATGCGTGCGACCCGACCGCCTTCTTGATCGATGAAAACAGGTGCATCACGGCCGACGCAATCGCGCAGATCACCGGTTAGTCGGGCCAGTTGATCGGGGTTGTCAATATTACGCGCAAACAGGATAAAACCCCAAGGATCGGCCGCAGAAAAAAATGCGGTCTCTTGGGGCAAAAGACGGAAACCGGCGCAACCAAAGATATAGGCCCCTTGAATATGCGCCATCAGGTTAACGCACCTTTACAGGAATACAGGCGGCATTTTCGGCCAACAGGGCCGAGCAAAACCGGCGTGCGTCCGAAATATCTTCAAAGCCCATGGCGCGCAGCCGGTAAAAGGTGCGCCCGCCGCTTGAGGCTTTTTGGATCACCCGCGATTTACCCTCGAGATATTCGGTAAACCGGCTGTACAGCTTGTCCCATTCGGCGCGTGCCACGGCCTCTGACTCAAAGGCGCCCAGCTGGGCCAGCCGTGTACCTGCCTTGATCGAGGACGCGTTTACATCCTTTGTGCTGGTGCTGGCTGCAACGGTTCTGGCCGCGGCCACTTCGACGGGCGCGCTGGCGGGGGTTGTGTTTAGGCTGCGCGGGCGTTTCAACGGGCGAGGCGAGCGTGCCACACCGGCCACGGATGCGGGGATCAAGGCAAGCGGCGCTTTTTCGGCAACCGCGACAATATCTCCCAAAGGCTGTGATTCTGCGGAAATCTGATCCGCCAAGGCAAGCGCCTGTGTCACTGCATCATTTTTCGGGGCTGGCTTTGTGCCTGTCGCGTCTGTTGCCGTTACAATCGCGCCCTGACCATCGCTTACGGTTGCCGGCAAACCTGTGGCGGGAACTGTTTGGGAGAGCAGGGCAGGGGCCGCAATTTCTGCAGGGGTCTGGATGATATTTTCAGCATCGGCGGATTCGGTTGGCGGGGTTGTACGGATTGCCGGGCGACGCAGGCCGGCGTGATCCTGTTGATCGATACCGGCATTTACAGGTGCCAGCACCAAACGGTCGGCGATGCCTTCAACGCCGCCATCAGCCTGTACTTTGTTAACGGCCAGCCCCTGATGTGCGGTTTTCAAGCCACCCGGATCCTCGGCTTGCGTCCGCATCGGCCCATCCAGCGCGCGTACAATCGGCACACCGGTTACATCACGCACCAGCAACCGGTAACCCCAGACACCAATGCCAATGACCAACGCCACGGACATCACCGCACCCGCAGCGTTCACCAGTTTGCCAATTTTCCCTGATTTATCAAAGTGTTGTGACATTTCACCAATGCCACCGTTCACCTCGCGGTAATCGATTTCTGCCATTTTCGCCTCATCTGCCACCCTGTATTTTCAGGGTTGGTCTGTTTTAAAACTGCCTCAAACCACGAAAGGGCACACTTGTTCTCAGCGCATTTCCTCAGCCGGGGTTACGCCGACAATAGCAAGGCCTGCGGAAATAACAATGGAAACTGCAACGATATGGGCGATTTTCGCTTGTGTTACATCAATGTTATCTTCTTGCAATAAACGCAGTTCGGGCAAATCATTGCCGCGGTTCCACAATGAATGGAATTCCGAGGCCAGTTCATAGAGGTAAAACGCGACCCTGTGCGGCTCGTTTGTGCGGGCGGCAATTTCAACCAGACGCGGCCATTCGGCCAGTTTTTTGGTCACAGACAGCTCGGATTCGTGGTTGATCAGCGATAAATCGGCCTTGGCAAGGCTGGCCATGTCAACGTCGATACCGGCCGCAACGGCCTTGCGCAGCACCGAATGGATGCGGGCGGAGGCGTATTGCACGTAAAATACCGGATTGTCCTTGGATTGCTCCAGCACCTTGGCCAGATCAAAATCCAGCGGGGCATCGTTTTTGCGGGTCAGCATCACGAAACGGGCCACATCGGGGCCGACCAGATCCACGACTTCGCGAAGGGTAACAAAATTGCCGGCCCGTTTTGACATCTTGAATGGTGTGCCATCTTTAAACAGCCGCACCAGTTGGCACAATTTGACATCCAGCGGCACTTTTCCATCCGAAAGCGCCGAAACGGCCGCCTTCATCCGTTTGACATAGCCGCCATGATCGGCACCGAAAACGTCGATCAACAAATCAAAACCGCGCTGCACCTTGTCATAATGATAGGCGATGTCGGGGGCGAAATAGGTCCAGCCGCCCGAGGATTTTTTCACCGGGCGATCCACATCATCACCATGTTCGGTGGACTTGAACAGGGTTTGCAGGCGCGGCTCCCAACCGGCATCGGGTTTGCCTTTGGGCGGCGGCAGGGTTCCTTGGTAAATCAGGCCCTTTGCATCCAGCTCCTCAAGCGCTTTTTCAATCAATCCAGTGCCATAAAGCGATTTTTCCGAGTAGAAAACATCCATTTCCACCCCCAATGCGGCCAGATCCTCACGGATCATGCCCATCATTGCCTCGGTGGAGAATTCGCGCAAATCGTCCAGCCAGACGGATTCCGGCTGATCAATCAGGCTATCGCCATATTTTTCCTTCAGCGCCTGACCAATCGGCAGCAGATAATCGCCGGGGTACAGACCTTTGGCGATTTCTGGCTGCAAACCATTGGCTTCGCGGTAACGCTCATAGGCGGAACGCGCCAGCACATCGACCTGCGCGCCGCCATCGTTGACGTAATATTCCCGTGTTACAGTGTGGCCGGCGAAATCCAGCAAACTGGCCAGTGCATCGCCAAACACAGCGCCACGGGCATGACCGATATGCAGCGGACCGGTGGGGTTGGCCGACACAAATTCCACATTTACCTTTTTTCCAGCCCCCATGTCCGAGCGACCAAAATCAGCCCCGTCTTTCAGGGCAGCGCCGATCACCCCGTGCCAGATATTCGTTGCCAGACGCAGGTTTAAAAATCCGGGTCCGGCCACCTCGGCCACCTCAACGCGTGGATCATCGGCCAGCATGGCGGCCAGTTTATCGGCAATATCACGCGGTTTCATTTTGGCCGGTTTGGCCAGCACCATCGCGGCATTGGTGGCCATATCGCCATGCAACGGATCACGCGGCGGCTCGACCGCTACATTCTTGAAATCCAGCCCGTCGGGCAGGCTGCCTTGGTCTTGCATGGTCGTCAGGTTTTCGATCACCAGCGCGCGAATATCGGTAAACAGGTTCATGTGGCTTCCTTTGTCTGAATGGGCGGTTTAACATGTGTTGGCGACGGGTCAACGTATCAACGGTGAAAAATGTCAGTTAAGCGGTTAATTCAGGCTCTGTTGGGTCAAAAAATCAGCAGCACAGTGGGCAGCAATTCGCGCCGGCTGCTGTCGAGGTTTTCAAGTTTTCTGATTTTCTGGCTGGTTTTGGACCTTTTGTTTCTGAACACGATCTGGCAAGTTTCAAGTGCATCGTTCTGGATGGGGGTGGCTTTGTGTTTCTGGTCGGTCGGTTATTTTGTGCTGGTGGTGGCAACGATTCCGTTTTTGACCTCGCAGCATTTCCGCCCCAACCCGTTGCGTCTGATGGGGGACACCGCCATATCGATTTCGTTGGCGGTTCTGTGTTTCGGGCTGATTTACCTGCAAACCGGCATTGTTTCAGATGACGGGGTGCAGCATCTGGCGCTGGACGCGGTCTATTTTTCGGCGGTGACGTTTTCAACATTGGGCTACGGCGATTTTGCCCCGGATCAATCGGCCCGTCTGGTCGCGGCATTTCAGGCGATTTTGGGCAATCTGCATTTGGGAATGGTCGTCGGGGTGATGTTGTTTGCCGTACGAGAAAATAACGGCAAGTAGCTTAGCCATGGCGGT
>DOHJ01000054.1 GCA_003535335.1 Paracoccaceae bacterium
TTTTGGTTATAACGTGGTTCTGATCCCTGTAGCGGCTGGAGTTTTATTTCCGTTTTACGGCATCTTGCTGTCGCCAATGCTGGCGGCCGGGGCGATGTCGCTGTCCAGCGTCTTTGTTCTAAGCAACGCATTGCGCCTAAGATGGGTGCAGTCGGCCCGGAATTTTACAACATCTTGATCCTGCCGTTACATTTTCGTTACGCTGACACGCGATAATATAGGCAATGTAACACTGGGGGAATTCCTTGATGATCCGTAATATTTGCCTGACTTCAGCACTGGCGCTGACCGCAACGACTGGCGTTTCCGAAATGAATTTTAACCGCATTGCCTCGTTTTCTGTTGTGAAAAATATGGATCCAGGCACCGATACCAAACGCGAAACCTCGCCGGAAATTATTGACGTAACGGCCGATGGCATGACGCTGGTTTATACCGATAGCCCACTGGGAATGATCGGCCTGATCGACATCACCGATCCAGCTAATCCGAAACCTCTGGGCAATATTTCAATGAAAGGCGAACCGACTGCGGTTGCCGTTATTGGTGATACTGCCTTTGTCGGGGTGAACACTTCGAAAAACTATACCGAGCCTTCGGGCAGCCTGAAAAGCGTTGAGCTGAAAGGTAAATCTATCACTGGTACTTGTGATCTGGGCGGCCAGCCCGACAGTATCGCCAAAGCGCCGGATGGTTCTTTTATTGCCGTTGCCATTGAAAACGAGCGCAATGAAGACCTGAACGACGGCATATTACCACAACTTCCCGCCGGCACTCTGGCGCTGATTGGGCTGCAAGACGGCAAGCTGGATTGCGACAGTCTGCGCCATGTTGATCTGACCGGTCTGGCCGAAATTGGCAGCAGCGACCCCGAACCTGAATATGTCTCGATCAATAATCTGGGCGAAACGGTTGTGACCCTGCAAGAAAACAATCATCTGGTGGTGGTTTCGCGCGACGGTAAAATTATTTCGCATTTTTCCGCCGGCACCGTTGACCTGGAAGGTATTGATACCGACGAGGAACGCGCCCTGACCTTTAACAACAGCCAAAAGAACCGCAAACGCGAACCGGATGCAGTGAAATGGATTGATGACAACCATTTTGGCATTGCCAACGAGGGCGATTATCAAGGTGGTTCGCGCGGCTGGACGATTTTCAACAAGGACGGCAGCGAAGTTTACGAAAGCGGGTTGTCGTTTGAGCGGGCGATTATCGAAATTGGCCATTACCCTGAAAAACGCTCGGCTAATAAAGGGGTTGAACCTGAATCGATTGATGCCGCTACTTTTGATGGCACTAAAATGGTGTTTGTCGGGGCTGAACGGGCCTCGATTGTCGGGGTTTATGACGCCACTGATCTAAAAAATCCGGTGCTGAAACAGCTGTTGCCATCCGGTGTCGGGCCAGAGGGTTTTGTAGCAATTCCGTCGCGTAACATGCTGGTTTCGGCCAATGAAAAAGACCTGATCGACGACAAAGGCCCGCGCGCCCATGTGATGATCTATCAGTACCAGAACGCACCGGCCAGCTATCCGATGCTGACCAGCAAGGGTATGGAGCAGCTGACCGGTTGGGGGGCGATATCCGGCCTGACAGCGGCGGATGACGGCTTTGTTTATGCAGTGAATGATAGTTTTTATCGCTTACAGCCGACAATTTTCAAGATTGACGTTACCAAAAACCCTGCCAGAATCCTGCAGGCCATTCCGGTTAATCGTGATGGCCATCCAGCCCAGAAACTGGACATGGAAGGCATCACGACTGACGGCAAAGGCGGTTTCTGGATTGCCTCTGAGGGGCGCAACAGCAAACTGGTGCCGCATGCGATTTATCGCGTCAATTCCAAGGGTAAAATCAAAAAAGAAATCGCCTTTCCTGATGAATTTCTCGCGGTCCAAAAACGGTTTTCCGCAGAGGGCATTGCGCGCCACGGTGACACCCTGTGGATTACCATTCAGCGCGAATGGAAGGATGACCCGAAAGATCATTCCAAACTGGTCTCCTACAATACCACAACCAAGGAATGGGGTGCGGTTTTATATCCAAAAGATACCGCTGAAAAAGGCTGGGTTGGTCTGTCGGAAATCAGCATTCATGGTGATTACGCCTATATTATCGAGCGTGACAACCAATCCGATGACCGGGCCGTAACCAAGAAAATCTATCGCGTAGCCCTGTCCGATCTGAAACCGGCCCCGCTGGGCACTGATCTGCCTGTGGTCAAAAAAGAACTGGTGCATGATCTGCTGCCTGACCTGAAATCAACGGGTGGCTATGTTCTGGACAAGGTCGAGGGCCTTGCTATCATGCCCGACGGCACAGCCTTTGTTGTCACAGATAACGACGGGGTTGATGATCATTCCGGCGAAACCATGTTCTTTTCAATCGGTAAATTGAAATAAACCAAAATTTCATAATCTATCAGGGAGGTGAACAGCCCCCTTTTTTATTTTCCAAGGATTGACTGTTGTCGTGCGTCTAATCAAATGTGATGCGTATGGAAGCAACAGATGAAATCTTGGCCCAAACGGCGGCAAACGGCGATCGCGAGGCGTTCTCGCTTTTGCTGACCCGCAATTATGACCGGTTGTTCGGCCTGTGTTTTCGCCTTACCGGATCCCGCGCCGATGCCGAGGATCTGACCCAGGATATTTGCGCCGCCCTGCCCGCCAAACTGGGCAGCTACAAACGCCAATCGCGGTTTTCGACCTGGCTTTACCGTGTGGCCGTGAATGCATCGCATGATCGACGACGCCGATTTGCCAGCCATGCCCGCGCCGCAGATGGCTGGGGTGATTGGGAGGTAAACAGGCGCGCGGCCGATAAGGAGACCCAAGACGGGGTTGACTGGTTAATGCAAGCCATGTCCGCCCTGCCGGCCGAGCTGCGCGA
>DOHJ01000034.1 GCA_003535335.1 Paracoccaceae bacterium
CTGGATATGGATCGGGTTGAAAGCGGATTTCCGATAGCGCAGGAATTAATGACAATGGCCAATGACGCGCATCAGGCTGAACGACATTTGCGCGGGATGCCACATAAATCCGAGCTTAAAGGCGAGATGATCCGCAAAATTGTTGGTGATTTGGAAATCCCTACCAANNCGGCGCTTTGAAAAAATTGTCGAAAAACACGACAAAAATCTATATGGCTCTTAAATGTCCAAAACTGACCTAGCGACGGATCACGCCAGCCTTGATGACGCCCTGACAGCCCGGCGTTACTTTGCCAAATTTGATCGTATTATGACCCATCTGGCGTTGGTGGCCGAGACGATGCAGCTTGAAGGTAAATTAAGCAAGAGCGATGTTGCAATATTGGGGCGCTATGTTCTGGCTATTTCAAATACCTTTGAGGCATTATCAAATAAATATCTAATGACCGGCCGCCTGAAAGGTCCAATGGCGCGTGGTCTGGATATGGATCGGGTTGAAAGCGGATTTCCGATAGCGCAGGAATTAATGACAATGGCCAATGACGCGCATCAGGCTGAACGACATTTGCGCGGGATGCCCCATAAATCCGAGCTTAAAGACGAGATGATCCGCAAGATTGTTAGTGATTTGGAAATCCCTACCAAATTGCAATATGCCATGTCACAGCGAATGTATTATGAGGCGCTAAAAAAGGGCGAACTGTTCTGGCCGCAGAATGATCCGGAAATCTTGTGGCTGGGTAATGATGGTGCCGATCGTCGGCGATATCTGGTGCATTGGGCTGTTTATGATAGCCAATTAAATCTGCCGGTCATTTATTTGCTGGAACTCGAAGATACCGGTCGAACGTCATTGCCCAAAGACCAACGGCGCTGGCCCGAAGCGCAAGCCCATTTAATGGCGCAATCGTTGACGGGATTGATGCTGCTTACGATTGCTGTAGGGTTTGATGAAGATTTCGACGATTTGCACCCGAAACGTTTGCGTCGGCTTTATGTGGGGCCGATGTATTCCTCGGCATTCACCCTGCAAAACGGGCCGTTGCGCACTGTGTTGGAAGAGGCGGATGCGCCTGCAGGCGAAGATTGGGCCTTAGCCTGGACCATGGAAGAGCTGGAAAGCGAGCGGGTTGAAATGGAGCGTTCAGGTTGGTTTGGCACGGTTGAACGCGAGATTTACGGGTTGGATCCGTTCATGCCACATGGGGCGGATACGGGCGCAACCAATACCGAAAGAGCAATTATCCTGCCGCAAAAACCGTATCAGGTGTTGGAAGAAAAGCGGCCAAAGGGTTTTAATTCGGTGCGCAAATTTGTGGTTTCACCGCAAGGTCAGGTTTTGAGTTACCGGTAAAAGATTCTATGCCTCCGGCGGGGATATTTCAGGAACAATAATGAGCAAAAATAGGAATTATTTATGAGTATGCCTTCAGATCAAATGGAATTGCGTGAAGAGGATATTCGCAAGCATTATGCCGCCGCCGCTGTTATGCTTGCGGGCCTTGATCACGCGCCTCGAATTGCCAAGGCCAAAGAGCTGGAGGCTAAAGAAAAGTCAGCCGGATTAGGCGGCAGACGGCGGTTTCGCAGTACAACACCGGGTTTGGTGACCCGTTCAACCGCGCGGCCCGTTGGGGTGCAATTGCTGGCGCGGATTGAGGGCAGTGACGAGGATGATCCGATTACTTCGCCATTACAAGCCAATGTGATGCATAGTTTGCGCCGCGCTTTGGCGATTGCTTTGGCGGTTGGTGAAGGCTTTGCCGAAGTCACAGGCTTGGTCGGGCTAAAAAAGGATAATTTGGCAGGCGCGTTGGCGGCTAGCAAAAAAGGCGAGTTCACTGAGTTATTGGCCGCCGAAGCTTTGGCCACGCTTTACACCTTTGCCAACGCAACATCGTTTTTACTGGCACCCCATGCCACCGAAACTACCGTTGAAATTAGCGAGGTCGAGGAGATTTTATCGGATAATGCCCAGCTGGCCTTGCACGGTGCCTTGTGGGAGCTGGATCAGGATTTGGCAATCTTTGCCGATGAAGAACCAAAGCTGATTGCCACGGTGCTGGCTTATGTTGAGCAGTTGATGGCAAAAGTGGCTTTGCGTGGCGCTAATGCACCCAGATTGGCGGCGTTTACTGGTGCGGCTTACAAAATTGAGGCCGATGATCTGACCATCGCCGGTTTCAGCCCCGCAGGTGCTGCCAAGAGTAGCAAGCTGACCATGACTTTTAAAAAACCCAATGAGGTGGTCGGAAACCATATTGCCAAATATCAGGCGGTGAAGCTGTCAAAAATGCTGATGGCTTATGATTTTGAACGCAAGCTAAATCCGTTTGCCGAACTGGGCGGTTTTATATTTACCTTTATGGGGGACGGCGCGCCGGGCACGGGGAAAACCACGCTGATCCAGATGATGGCCGGGTTGATTTCGGGCTATTGCGAAACGGCCGGTTATCCGTTCAGGTTTCAAAACCTGTCAACCGATAGTATCGACAGCTATCAGGGTAAATCGGGGCAAAATGCCAAGGCGTTTATTGATAATGTGATTGACCCCAACGTGATCGGGTTTGGCACGATTGATGATATTGACCAGCTGGCAGGTAAACGAGGCGATCGGCAATCAAGCGCCGGTCAGCTGGAAATTACCGCCGTTTTAATGGAGAGTTTTGCAGGAGCAAATACGGTTGTACGTGGCAATTGCACCTTCGGAATGTTTTCCAATTATCCCGAGAATGTTGACGATGCTTTGCGACAACGGGCCGGTGCCCGGTTTTTGGTGGATGGTCCGCAAACCCGCGAGGATTATATTGATATTCTGCATTTGTTGATGGGCAAAAACCATTCGATCCCGACAGGGGACCATGAATTATTCGCAGCGCAGGAAATCAAAAAGGCGGTGGCCGCGTCATTCGAAGGGCATTCAAAACCGCACGAAGACGGCTTGCTGCAAGTGTTTGATAAAGTATCAAAAGATATCGGAACGTGCCATACAATTGCCAAACTGGGGACCTATCTGAAG
>DOHJ01000178.1 GCA_003535335.1 Paracoccaceae bacterium
CAAACCAAATTCATCGAAGGAGCCAAAAAACCTACCGCAACAGAAATGGCGTCGTCGATTGAGCGGGCCTGCATCAGCTCCATTGCCGCCGTAAGCGAGGTATCCGCAGCACTAAACACTGTCCAAGCCAGACTGGTTACATGGCCCGCAGGCGTGATGCTGGCCAGATCGTAATGACTGCCCGGCAGCACGGGGCCGTTTTGGCTCCATTGCAGTTTCAGGCTGACGGGCGGGGCGTCTTTGACGTTGATGATCGAATCGCGTGTCAGAAACGGTTTATAGCCGGTCGGGGTTAAGTATTCATCGGGGTTTTGCGGATTTAAGCGTTCGATATAAACGTCCTGATCATCCACATAAGCCGCGGTGATGCCCCAGCCCAGATAATCACTGCGCCCTGTTATAATGGCCGGAACGCCGGGAATAGTTGCGCCGATAATGCCGCCTTGGGCCAGCTCCAGACGGGCCAGATACCACAAAGCAGGCGCAGAAAACGCCAAATGCGGATCATTGGCAAGCAAGGTGCCACCGGCTGCTGATCGCGACGGTGCCGCAGCCCAAGCATTGGACGCACCGGCAAAGGCGTGTGGTTTGAAGGGCGAAAGCGGGTTATTTTCCACGGCATCCGGTTTGGCGGCAAAACGCGGCAAATCTGGAAATAGCTGGCTGTATTTTGGCAAGGCTGCAATGGCTGTGCCCGGTGCTTCGGGCAGGATATCAAACAAACGTTTATCTTGCAGAACCAGCGAGGTTTGGGCGCGAAGCACTTCTTGCTCCAGATGCGATGACATCTGGATGGCCATCAGTTTTAGAATGGAAATTGAATCTGCCGGCTGCCACGGCGCGATCAGGTTGCTGAACAGGAAAAATTCCGGTGCCCCGCGCCCCAGCGCGCCCTTATTTATTTCGGTCAGCCAGGCGTTCACACCTTTGGAATAGGCGTTCAGCGCTGCAAGGGTTTTCGGGCTTTGGGCGGCGACGGATTTGATCGACAGATTGTAAATATCCAGCCGGCGCATGATTTTGTCGATGTCCAGTGTCTGGTTGCCAAAGCGTTCGGAAAGCCGCCCCTGAGCCGTGCGGCGCAGCAAGGTCATTTGCCAAAGCCGGTCTTGGGCGTGACTAAAGCCAAGCGCATAAAACACATCCGTATCGCTGGTGCCGAAAATATGCGGTACACCGGCATTATCGCGCACAATTTCAACCGGCGCGGATAAACCGGCCACCCGGTGGCTGGCGTCGTAATCGGGCAGGGAACGCGAGGCCAGATAATAAACCACAAACCCGGCCAGAAGCGAAAAGGCGAAAAGGCCCAGAATGATGCGCGTGAGCCAGCGAAATGCAAATGCCATTTAGCAGTTTTCCTATTTGTATTGATACATAGCCACGCTTGACGCGGTTTGTCTGGACTGTTCAATACATGTACAATGAACGCATGACAATTTAAAGGAGCAGGTAATGGCAAAAGTCGCATTTTTAGGTCTCGGGGTGATGGGCTATCCGATGGCCGGACATTTGGTGGCCGCAGGGCATGAGGTTACGGTTTATAACCGGACTTTGGCCAAGGCCGAGGCATGGGCGGCCGAGCATAAGGGCCGGTTTGCTATCAGCCCGCGCCAAGCGGCCCAAGGGGCGGATTTTGTGATGTCTTGTGTTGGCAACGATGATGATTTGCGCGGGGTTTGTTTGGGGGAAACCGGGGCTTTTTGTGCAATGTCAGCCGGTTCGGTGTTTGTTGATCACACCACGGTTTCTGCCAAAGTGACGCGGGAATTATCGGGTTTGGCAACAGATGCGGGGTTTGGTTTTATCGACGCGCCGATTTCAGGCGGTCAGGCCGGGGCGCAAAACGGGGTTTTATCGGTTATGTGCGGCGGTGATGCACCGGCCTATGCGCGGGCCGAGCCGGTGATCAAATCTTATGCGCGCACCTGTAAGCGGCTTGGTGAAAGCGGGGCAGGGCAGCTGACAAAGATGGTGAACCAGATTTGTATTGCCGGATTGATGCAGGGTTTGTCCGAGGCGCTGCATTTTGCTGAAAAAGCCGGTCTGGATGGTCGTGCGGTGATTGATGTGATCAAAGGCGGCGCGGCCGGTAGCTGGCAGATGGAAAACCGCTATGAAACCATGATTGACGATCAGTTCGAGCATGGTTTTGCGGTTGACTGGATGCGCAAGGATTTGGGGATATGTCTGGATACAGCCGATGAAAACGGCGCCAGCCTGCCGGTCACGGCCCTTGTTGATCAGTTTTACAAGGATGTTCAAAAGCTGGGCGGGGCGCGTTGGGATACCTCAAGCCTGATTAAGCGATTAAGGATGACGGGCTAGGTTCTGGCCCTAACTGGAGCGCCGAAATGCCGAAGGGGTTTGACCGGTATGCTGCTGGAATGCCCGTGAAAAATATGCCGGCGAGGTAAAGCCCAGTTCAGTGGCCACCTGATGAATTGGCGTCCTTGTTTCGCGCAACAAACGGCGTGCCTCAAAGATCACCCGGTCGTGTAATAAAACCGAGGCGGGCCGCCCGCATGCCTGATTGCAAACCCGGCTAAGATGGGTTGGTGTTACCCCCAGCGCTTTGGCGTATTGGGCCACGTTTTTGCCGCTGTGGTAATCCTGCTCGACCAGTTCGGTAAACTGGGTTGTCAGGCGTTGCGCTGCATCGGGTGCTTTGCTGTCTTGCAAATGCAGTAGCGTCTGGCGCTTTAGCCAAACAGCCAGCAATCCGGTGTAATGATGTGCGGCGCGAATGCGTTCAGGCAGGTTGCCTTCCAGTTCGCGGTCCAGATTTGATAAAATTCCGGTTATTTCGCTTTGCGGGGCCGCATCACGAATGCGCAAATGCTGCGGCATGTCGGGAAATGGCAGGCCCAGAACCTTCGGAACAAATATAGCCGTCCCGAATACTTTGGTCGAGGCTTCAAAGCCATGCATCACGCCCGAGGGGATAAAAACCGCATTATGCGCCCCGTACCCGCGGGTGATGCCGGCCACGGTAATGCGCCCTTGGCCCGAGGTAAACCAGAGCAAAAGATTGGAACTGTAGCTGCGCATGGCTTCGACGCGCCAGCGGCCGCCTTTGGCAAGGCGCGGAATCGGAGTCATACGGACTTCGGGAAGTTTGTGTTCAATTTTAGTCATATTTGCCTCGGCGGTAGGGACTTTTGCCCTGTTTTTTATCAACTTAGGTCAGTAAGTTGAAGTTACCAAACGAAAAATGCAGGTTTTGTAAAATCTGGCAAAACGTGGCCGATTGGTTACGCCGGGTTAAGCGGTTTCCAGCCTTTCATCCGCGCGCGAAACCATGTGCGTTGGCGTTTTGCGTATTGATGCGAGGCAATGCAGGCGGCCGTGCGGGCCTGCGCCAGCGAGATTTCGCCGCGAATATGGCCGATCAGCTCGGTTGCGCCGATGGCTTTTGACGACAGATAGCCGGGTTGCCAGCGCGGCTCCATTTGGCGGGCTTCTTCAAGTGCACCGGCCTTTAGCATCAGATCAAAGCGTTTGTTAATGCGCGCGTTCAGCCAGTCGCGCTCGGCATTGATGAGCAAAGCCGTGCAACAATCCAGCGGCAGAACCGGCGGCGGTGTTGCGTCTTGCCAAGCCGCAAGCGAACGTCCGGTGGTCTGCAAAACCTCCCACGCGCGTTGCACGCGAACCGGATTTTTGCAATCAATCCGCGCCAATGTGACCGCGTCCAACTCGTCCAGCAACGCAGCAAGCCCCTGATCGGTCAGCCGTTGTTCTGACTGCGCCCGCAATTCTGGCGGCGTTGGCGGGATCTCGGCCAGACCTTCGGTCAAGGCCCTGAAATACAACCCCGTGCCGCCAACGATGATCGGGCGATCCGGTCTGTCTTGCAGGATTTTCCCAACTTGGCGGAGCCATTTACCGACCGAATAACCCTGATCAAACCCGACATGGCCGTAAAGCCGGTGATCGGCGCGGGCCAGATCGGCGTCTGTGGGGCGCGCCGTCAGGATGCGCCAGCCGTCAAACACCTGCAAAGCATCCGCATTGACAATCACACCGCCCTGTTTACTGGCGATTTCCAGCGCCAAGGCCGATTTGCCCGAGGCCGTGGCCCCCGCGATCAGCACCGGTTTATCGGCAGGGATGGAATTTATATCGATCAAAACGGCACCTGAGGTTGTTTGACTGTTGAACCTGACCCCGTTTTGCGACATTTTGACCAAAACGCAAGCAGCAGAATTTTTACTGGGGTGAATTACCATGACTGATGCAGATAAAACCGGCCAATCCGACGCCAACACGGACACCGAAAACCCGACATTCAAACGTGTGATGCTGAAAATATCCGGCGAGGCGCTGATGGACGATCAGGGTTACGGCCTGCACCCACCCACGGTTGAGCGCATCGCCCGCGAGGTGAAATCGGTGCATGATATGGGCACCGAAATTTGCATGGTGATCGGAGGTGGCAATATTTTTCGCGGCTTGCAAGGCAGCGCCCAAGGCATGGAGCGCACCACGGCCGATTATATGGGCATGCTGGCCACGGTAATGAATGCGCTGGCCATGCAATCGGCGCTGGAAGGCATCGGCGTGTTTACCCGCGTGATCAGCGCCATCCCGATGGATCAGGTTTGCGAGCCATACATCAGGCGCCGCGCCGTGCGACATCTGGAAAAAAAGCGGGTTTGCATTTTTGCCGCCGGCACTGGCAACCCTTATTTCACCACCGACACCGCCGCCACCCTGCGGGCCAATGAAATGGCCTGCGAGGCGATTTTCAAAGGCACCAAGGTTGACGGGGTTTACGACAAGGATCCGGTCAAACATGCGGATGCTGTACGTTATGACCGGGTTTCTTATGACGAAGTTCTGCTAAAAAATCTGGGCGTGATGGATGCCAGCGCCATTGCACTGGCGCGCGATAACAAACTGCCGATCATCGTGTTTTCGCTTGATGAGCCGGGTGGGTTTCGTGGTATACTTGCGGGCAAAGGAACCTATACAACGGTGCATAGTTAAGGCTATATTGTCTAAAAGGCCGTAAACGCTGTTTAAACAAAAGGGATGAGCATGTCTGAAGAGCTGGAAATTGATCTCGATGATCTGGAACGTCGCATGAATGGGGCTAAATCGGCGCTTGGTACTGAATTTGCCAGTTTGCGCACAGGTCGCGCTGCGGCGTCTATGCTGGATCCTATTGTCGTCGAGGCTTACGGCCAGCGCACCCCGATTAATCAGGTTGGCACGGTAAATGTGCCCGAGCCGCGTATGGTGACGATTAATGTCTGGGATAAATCCATGGTTCAGGCGGTGGAAAAAGCCATCCGTGAAAGTGGCCTTGGCATCAATCCACAGCTGAACGGCACCATCATCATGCTGCCAATTCCCGAATTAAACGAAGAACGTCGCCGTGAATTAACCAAGGTTGCGGCCCAATACGCCGAAAGTGCGCGGATTTCGGTGCGTAATATTCGGCGGGACGGCATGGAGCAGCTGAAAAAAGCCAAGGCCGACGGCATGGGCGAAGACGATCATAAAATCTGGCACGACGAAGTGCAGGCGCTGACAGATGGGGTGATTAAAGAGATTGACGGCGCACTGGAAAATAAACAAGCAGAGATTATGCAGGTTTAGGCGGTTACGCTGCAAATTATGAAAGGCACTATTTTGGCCAAAGAAGACAAGCCGGCGAGGTCTGTAAACCATGTGGCAATCATCATGGATGGCAATGGCCGGTGGGCGCAGGCCCGCAAAAAACCGCGTTTGTTTGGCCATCATGCAGGGGCCAAGCGGGTGCGCCAGATTGTCAGGGCTTGCCCGGAAAACGGCGTTAAGTATCTGACAATTTTTGCCTTTTCTACAGAAAACTGGAAACGCACCCAAACCGAGGTTTCCGGCCTGATGCTGCTGTTTCGGCGCTATATTAGCAAAGAAACCAAAGCACTGATAAAACACGGTGTGCGGGTGCGATTTATCGGAGATCGGGTCAGATTGGACGCAAAACTGGTTTCTCTGATGGATGAGCTGGAGCAGCTGACATCGGGCAATGATCGCGTGCATATGACCGTCGCGCTGAATTATGGCGGGCGTGATGAAGTGGCGCGCGCCACCAAACGGCTGGCCCAAGAAGTGGCAGATGGCAAATTATCACCGGATGATGTGGATGAGGAAACCTTGCCGCGTTTTCTGGATACCTACGTGTTGCCGGATCCGGATCTGGTGATCCGCACATCGGGAGAGGCACGGATTTCGAATTTTCTGCTTTGGCAGTCGGCTTATGCAGAATATGAATTTATCGACACTTTATGGCCGGATTTTACCCCGGAAATTTTTGCAAATATTATAGACGGATTTGGCAAACGCGACCGTCGTTTCGGTGGTGCAAAGCCATGAGTGGCAACTGGGACGATTTGAAACCTCGTGTAATATCGGGGGTTGTGATGGCTGTTGTCGGGACGGTATCGCTTTGGGCCGGTGGTATCTGGTTTATGGCGCTGATTGCCGTTTGCTGTGGCGCAATGATTTGGGAATTGGCCCGCATGTGCGCTCCGGATCAAGGGGCGGAAATTATCAGTATGGGCGTTATTGCGGCGCTGGTCGTGGTTCTGCTGGCGCTGATACCGGGGATTTATATCGGCCCGATTATGCTGGGGTTTGTCGGGGCAACCTGGTCGGTAATACGCACCAAACGCACAGTTTATGCGCTTTATGCCTTGCTAATACTGGTCGGGGGCTACGGGTTTATCCATATCCGCCAAGATTTTGGCCTGATATGGATGCTGTGGCTTGTTCTGGTTGTGGTCGCCAGTGATATGGCTGGATATATTGCCGGCAGGATGCTGGGCGGGCCGAAATTCTGGCCCAAAGTCAGCCCTAAAAAAACCTGGTCTGGAACCGTTGCTGGCTGGATCGGAGCCGCATTGGTCGGTGTCGCTTTTACGCAAACTGCGGGCTTTGTGCTGCTGTCGGTTCTGGTTGCGTTTGCGGCCCAGATGGGTGACATCGCCGAAAGCGCAATCAAGCGCAAATGTGGCATTAAGGACAGCTCTAACCTTATCCCCGGTCACGGCGGATTTATGGACCGGTTTGACGGCATGCTCGGGGCATCGGTGGTGGTTGTGTTGCTGGTTTCGCTTACCGGTTTTACTTTTGCAGGTTAAAATATGCAAAAAATCGCCTTACCCTGCGCAAATTTGGTCAACAAAGAGCCTTAATAATGTCGCAACCAGTCTTGATATGGGGCGCAGAACCAACGATTTGGCAAGTATCAAACAAAAAAACTGTAGGAAACAGCAGTAAAAAAGGACGAAGCATTGGATATTATGGGATTTCTGCCGTCATTCGGCAATTTTGCCTTTACGATTGGCGCATTTATTGTGGCCCTGTCTGTCATTGTGGCAATTCATGAGTACGGGCATTATATTGTAGGCCGGCTGTCGGGCATTCATGCCGAGGTGTTTTCGCTGGGATTTGGCCCTGTGATCTGGTCACGAAACGATAAACACGGCACCAAATGGCAAATTGCGGCTTTGCCTTTTGGCGGCTACGTCAAGTTTTTCGGCGATTCCAGTGCTGCCAGCGGCAAAGACGGTGAAACCATCAGCACATTGTCCAAAGAAGAGCTGCGTCGCACCATGCATGGCGCTCCGTTATGGGCCCGGTTTTTGACGGTTCTGGCCGGTCCTGTGTTTAACTTTATTTTATCAATTATCCTGCTGACGGGGCTGGCTTTGGCCACCGGTGTTGGCACCTATCCCCCCGTGATAGAAAAGGTACATGCCTTGCCTGACGGCCTAAACGAGCTGCAGGCAGGTGATCAATTACTGGCGATCAACGGGGTGAAATACCCGCAAGCCGAATATTTTTACGAATTCCTGGAAACATTGCCTGTCGCTCGCCAGCTTGATTACACTGTGCTGCGAAACGGGCGGGAAATTACCGTTTCTGGTCCTGCCTTGTCACCAACAAGGGTTGCAAGTGTCACCCCGGGGTGGGCGGCAGAAAAGGCCGGAATCAAGATGGATGATGTCATTATGGCAATAGATGGTCAGGACGTATTCGAATTTGGCCAGATAATCCCGTTGATCGAAAAAAGCGCAGGAAATCCGGTTGTGGTCAAGCTTTGGCGCGATGGCCAGATACTCGAGGTAACTCTGAAAGCCACTCAGCGTGATATTCCAAAAGCAGATAACAGTTTTGAAACCCGTTATCTGATGGGGGTAAGCGGGGAGTTTTTCTTTACTCCGGCCACCCGCAGCCCCGGATTGGGAGAAGCCTTGAGCATGGGTGCCGATCGCACTTGGGGCATCGTTACACAATCGCTGTCGGGGCTTTATCACATGGTTGCCGGCAAGATCAGTTCTTGCAACATTTCCGGTCCGATCATGATTGCCAAGATTTCGGGTCAGATGGCCTCGCAAGGCCTTGTGGATTTCATCTTTTTCATTGCACTGCTATCAACGGCTATCGGTTTGATGAACCTGTTTCCGGTGCCGGTGCTTGATGGTGGCCATTTGGTGTTTTTCGCATATGAAGCAGTAACGGGCAAACCGCCCAGTGACGGCGCATTGCGCATCCTGATGACCGTTGGTCTTGTGTTGATCCTGTCATTGATGGTGTTTGCTGTGACAAATGATTTGTTCTGCCCTTAAGCAGGGTCATGATTGGCGCTGCTGTGGTTACAGATAATCTGACAATCGCGTGGCGCGGATTGACTGGACCTGGTTCTGGCTGAAATGAAAACGCCACGCGGTCTACTGAGCGGGTGGCAGGGTTGTTTGGAGTTGTATTGTTTTGAACATCTTAAAGCATTGCGGCACGATTTGGCGGGCAGACTGGCCGCCCTTCAGTGTTTTTTGGAACCTTAGGCGGTGTCATCATTCGAGCCAAATCATGCATGCCGCGAGGTGGATCGTGCCTAGGAAGGCCTCGGCTGTTTTGTCATAACCTGTGGCTATCGCTCTGTAATGTTTAAGTTTTTCAAAGAGGTTTTCTATAAGATGGCGCGCTTTGTAGAGGAGTTTGTCGTAGTCCCTCTGAACTTTTCGGTTGGATTTTGGCGGTATGACAACCTGCTTTCCAGAGAAAGTGAGCGGCTCAATAACGCGCGAATCTGCGTCATACCCTTTATCTGCCAGCAGAATTGGGGCTTCCAGATCGCCAATCAAATGGTTCGCTCCATCCAGATCACAGGCCTGCCCGCCGGTCAGGAAAAACCCAAGCGGGTTTCTCAAAGCATCCATTGCCCGGCAGGCGATTGCAAGGCAAT
>DOHJ01000150.1:0-1263 GCA_003535335.1 Paracoccaceae bacterium
TCGCCTGATGGTGGATTTGGCGCAACAGTATCCCGTCTATGGCTGGGAAAAGAACGCAGGCTACCCCACAGCTGTGCATTTAAAAGCACTACAAGAATTGGGCGTAACCCCACACCATAGACGTTCATTCAAACCTGTACACAAGATGTTGTAGCAAGAAAATTTTCTAACCTCTTGATTCAAAAAGAAATTGACTGCGAATCGCTTATGAATCATCTTGGCCTTAACAAACGAGTGCGCATAAGCGCCGATCAAGAGGCAGAAAATGACAATAAAGACCAAAACAAAAGCGGCTGCAAAATTGCCACTAAATGAAATACTTGAGGGCGATTGCATCAAGGTGATGAACAGCCTGCCTGAGGGTTCGGTTGATATGATATTCGCCGACCCGCCCTACAACCTGCAATTGCAAGGCGATTTGCACCGGCCGGATAATTCCAAGGTTGATGCGGTTGATGATGCGTGGGATCAGTTTGCCTCATTTGCATCCTACGACAGGTTTACCAAAGCGTGGCTCAAGGCCGCACGTCGTTTGCTTAAACCGCATGGCGGGATTTGGGTGATTGGCTCGTATCACAACATTTTCCGCGTCGGTTCCGAAATGCAAAATCAGGGGTTCTGGATTTTGAATGATGTGGTTTGGCGCAAAACCAATCCGATGCCGAATTTCCGCGGCAAGCGTCTGACCAATGCGCATGAAACCATGATTTGGGCCAGCAAAGAACAGGCCAGTAAATACACCTTTAATTACGATGCCCTAAAAGCGTTGAACGAAGGTATTCAAATGCGCTCGGACTGGGTGCTGCCGATTTGCACCGGTCATGAGCGTTTGAAAAATGATGCGGGTGACAAAGCCCACCCGACCCAAAAACCCGAGAGCCTGCTGCACCGCATTATTGTTGGCAGCACCAATCCCGGGGATGTTATTTTAGACCCGTTCTTTGGCACGGGAACAACCGGAGCGGTTGCCAAAAAGCTGGGCCGCGAATTTATCGGTATCGAGCGCGAAGAGGCTTACCGCAAAGTTGCTGCCAAACGCATTTCAAATATCCGCAAATTCGACAAGGAAAGCCTGCAGGTTACAACGGCAAAACGCGCCGAGCCTCGTGTGCCTTTTGGCCAACTGGTTGAGCGCGGCATGCTTAATCCGGGTGACGAACTTTATTCAATGAACAAACGCCACAAAGTGCGGGTTCGGGCCGATGGCACTTTGATCGGGGGTGATGTTAAGGGCTCGATCCATCAGGTTGGTGCCCATCTGGA
>DOHJ01000150.1:1685-13554 GCA_003535335.1 Paracoccaceae bacterium
CGCCAGCAAATCCGCGCGGAAATGGCTGACCGGCCTAACTGATTAATACAAATTAGAATACCGCCTGTGCCTGTGGCCTGACCTACAGTGCACTCACTTGCCCCGCCGTTTATCCGGCGGGGTTTTTTGTAACCTTGACGTTACTTCCTGCATGAGATATGTAACCTTTAAGTTACATTGGGGGGGAGACATGCCAAAGGTGAAATTTATTCTCACTAGCATAATAATAGGGCTTATCGCTGTGGGATTTTCTGAATTATTACAAAGAATAACGAACTGGCGGGGCGACTGGATCATGCCGCCGCTTATGGCTGTGTTGATTGGTGGCTGGCTGTGGTATGAAAGCCGTCATAGTCATGCCACTGCAGTACAAAATCAGGATGCCGATTGTCTACATTGGACATTATTTCAAATGGCTGCGGGGCTGTTGGTTTTTATAATGGGGATGGTTGGCCTGAACTTGATTTCAGAGCCATATAAATTTGTGGCGGGGGGGATTGGTGTTCTTGGTTTTATTGGCGCTATCCCGGCTGTGGTCCGTTATAACGAATTCATCAAAGCAGCACGTCATGCCCCTGCGTTGATGGATGAACGCATTGCTGAAAATGCGGGAAAATCAGAAAGATGGGCGTTTTTGGCCTGTTTTAAAATTGCGTTAATTTTAGGGATGGTTGATTATCTGGATATGATGCAGATCACTGGGGCCACTGTCGGACTTTCCGCTGCGGTTGGCGGGGTTTTTACCGGCATTATAGCGCAAGCCTATTATGAATGGCGGGATGGTAAATGAGCGTACCTTTGTGTAATGAATTGAAGCAATGGCGCACTAAATCCGGCATGACCCAAGCAGAGCTGGCAAACAGAGCTGGTGTTAGCCGCAAAACCATAAACACCATTGAAAACGCAGTTTTTATTCCCTCAACAGTCTTGGCATTACGTCTGGCTGTTGTTTTTGATTGTAGCGTAGAAGACCTTTTTTCACTAAAGTAATAATCCTGAATGTTTCCGCGGCTGTTTCTTAGAGGCAAAGATATAGATGCTCTGATACATAGTTGGGCAGCGTTCTGGTTGAGGCGTATTCGGCTTGTTTTCCTACCTTGCCGCAAATTCGACCTGCCTCGATCTGAGTGCCGGCTTTGGCGTCACGAACAGAAACAAGGCTGCTGGTTTGAAGCTTCACACTCGAGCCATTAAAGTCAGAAACCACCGGCGGTGCATCACAGGCAGCAATTAATAACAGGCTTGCAGTAACGATTAATACTCTCATGGGTTTATATCCTTCTCGCAAACAGATTGATCAATTATCGCATGCGCTATGATGCTGGCATGCGGTTATAAAAGAAGTCAATAAATGGATTGGGTTAAAATAAGCTTACGGTTATTGAGCTGGCAGGGGCTTGATAGTTTCCTACAATGCACGCGCCGCAAATGTTCAATTGTCATCAAATTGCGTGCAGGCAAGCCTGTAAGCCTTTCGCATTACAGTGGGCAATGTTTCGGGATCAAAGGCATTTTTAGAAATGAAATCTCCGGTTGCAGGCGGCTTATTACCGATGGTTGCAACCCGCAACGATAGGCGTAAATGAAAATGGGTAAAGGTGTGGCGGACCTCGGCATTCAAAACCTGCCAATCTGCAGAAACCGGCGGGTTTTCAACGGCTTTAGCACCCCATTCAGCCCCGGGCCAACCCAACATTCCGCCCAAAAGCCCCTTATCGGGCCGTCGCTCCAACAACCATGCACCATCAGTGCGACGGGCGATGTAGGCAATACCGTAGCGGATGGGTTTCACGGGTTTTGGTGTCTTTTTTGGCAATTCTGCAGCTGTGCCACTAATCAATGCAACGCAAGCACAAGACCAAGGACAAATTCCACAAGTCGGCGATTTTGGCGTGCAAATTGTAGCGCCTAAATCCATCACGGCTTGGGCGTAATCACCGGCGCGCAAATCTGGTGTTAATGCCGTGGCTTTGCTGAATAATTCAGGTTTGGCAGCGGGCAGGGGGGTGTGGATATTGTGCAGTCGTGCCATCACACGTTCGACATTTCCATCCATCACACATTCAGGCCGGCCAAAAGCGATCGAGGCAATTGCCGCTGCCGTGTAGGGGCCAATGCCCGGCAATTTTAGCAATTCATCACGGGTCTCGGGAAATTCACTGTTATAATCAGAAACAACCATACGGGCGCATTTCAGCAAATTACGGGCGCGGGCGTAATATCCAAGACCGGCCCATTGCCCCATTACATCTTGGTCTTTGGCTGCCGCCAATGCATCGACGGTCGGCCAACGTTTTGTGAATGCATGAAAATATTTGGCAACCGCCGCAACGGTGGTTTGTTGCAGCATGACTTCGGACATCCAGACCCGATACGGCTCCGCCATCACACCTGACTTTGATTGCGCAGGCGGGATGCGCCACGGCAAGTCGCGCGCGTGTTTGTCATACCAATCAAGCAAGACATCATTTAGCGTATAATTTTCCGGATAATCACGCAAATATTACCTGCCAATTCGTGTTATTATACTGGCACTTGCTGCCAAGGTGTTTAGAGTGACGTCATAGTCGCAGCATATTATTCGCAAAGGACCAGATGAAGCAAGCAACTGGATATAAACGGCGCAGTTACGGGTTTCAAAGAACCTCGAAGCTGCTGCAGGCCCGCATTCGCGAGGCTGGTGAAACCCGTGGTTTTGCTGTTACCCGCTTGCTGACCCACTGGGTTGAAATCGTTGGCGAAAATACGGCCCGCATGGCCCGTCCTGTGGATGTGAAATATGGCCGAGAAGGCTTTGGCGCGACGCTTACTTTGTTGACCACCGGCGCGCAGGCCCCGATGCTGGAAATGCAAAAGGAAACCCTGCGCGAACGGGTCAATGCCTGTTACGGCTATACGGCGATTTCACGGATTCGCATCACACAAACATCGGCCACAGGCTTTGCCGAGGGCCAAGCACAATTTACAGCCGCGCCCAAGACACAAAAGGCCGCCCCAAGCCCCGAAATCAAACAGGCCGCACGCAATGTGGTGGCCCCCGTTGCCGATCAGGGCTTGCGTGATGCCCTTGAAGCATTGGGCGAAAATATTATATTCCGTTCCAGGCATTGAAAAGGAAATCCAGATGAAACGCAGATTGTTTATTGGCTCAGGTGCCGCAGTTGTCGCCGCTGGTGGCGCATATTGGCTGAATGGCTCAGATGCCGCAGTTGGCAGCTCTAACGCCAGTTCCGGCTTTGGCGCGGCAATGGCACAATCATCGGAAAACTCTGCGCCAATCGACACATCCGGCATTGTTGAAATGACGATGGGCGACAAGGATGCGCCGGTAACCGTGGTTGAATATTCATCCTTTACCTGCCCGCATTGTGCAACTTTTCATGAAAATGTGCTGCCGGATATCAAAAAGAATTACATCGAGACCGGCAAAATTCGCTACATTATGCGCGAGGCATATTTTAGCAAATACGATCTGTGGGCCAGCCTGATGGCGCGTTGCGGTGGTGAAATGCGCTATTTCGGAATTGCCGATATTTTAATGAAAAAGCAACGCGAATGGCTTGCGGATGGCAAACCCGATACCGTGGTTGAAAACCTGCGCAAAATTGGTTTAACGGCGGGTTTGACCAACGAAGATCTGGACGCCTGTTTTAAAGACGAAGACAGGGTGAAGGCGCTTGTGGCTTGGTATCAGGAAAATTTCACCAGAGACGAGATGAATTCAACCCCGTCGTTTATGATTGATGGCAAAAAATACTCAAACATGAACTATGCAGATTTTTCGGAATCTCTGGATGCAAAACTGGCCGAGTAAGGTTATTTTTTCAGGGCTGCGAGCGCTGTGTCAAAGGCGCTCCAGTCCGTAACTTCCAATCGCACCGGCAGGCTTAAAACCTCGCTCCGAAAATCGGCGGGCAGGCGCACGGCGTCTTTTTCGGTGGTGACCATAATTGCATCGCGCAACTTGGCCTCGATCGACAGACGTTTCATCAATGCGGCTGTCAGGGGCTGGTGGTCGCTTAATGCTTCGGCGTGGATCAGGTTGGCCCCCAGATTGCGCAAGGTGGCAAAGAATTTTTCAGGATGACCAATGCCGGCAAAGGCTAAAACCGGCTGATCTTGCCAGTCAATTCCGGTTTGCAGCACCTCCAGTCTGGCCTGAAGATGGGGCACGGACACCGATTGACCCCAGATATCGGCAAACTGCGATTGCGCCTTGTCCGGTCCGATTGATAGCAACATATCGGCGCGTTTCAAACCGGCCAAAACCGGTTCACGCAACGGCCCGGAAGGCAGCACGCGACCGTTGCCAAAACCGATGGCAGCATCGACCACAACAATCGACAGATCCTTGGCCAAAGACGGATTTTGGAACCCGTCATCCATAATAATAATATCCGCCCCAGCCGCGATGGCCGCCTTGGCACCGGCGGCACGGTTTTTTGCAACCCACGTCGGGGTGAAGGCCGCCAGCAACAAAGGCTCGTCACCGGTTTGGGCGGCTGTGTGTGCTTTTTCGTCCACCTGAACCGGTCCCTCCAGTGATCCGCCATAGCCGCGCGAAACCACGTGCGGGTTGTGCCCTGCGTTTATCAGGCGCTGGACAATGGCAATCACAGTCGGGGTTTTCCCCGTGCCACCTGCGTTGATATTGCCAACGCAAATCACAGGAACCGGTGCGGTGAAATCAGGTTTTTTGCTTATCCTTTTGGCTGTAGCGGCCCCGTAAATTGCAGCCAGCGGCGACAGGATGCGCGCGATTATGCCCGGGCGATGCGGGGGGCGAAACCAGAAACGGGGCGGTTGCATTATGCGGGGTCCAATTCATCAAGTGCGGTTGTGATCAGTTCAACAGCAAGGTCGGCGGCTTGGGCACCGCTGGTCGAGACGTCCCAGCCGGCGTGGGCCATTGCCGCGGCTTTGTCTGGTGCCAAAAGCTCTTGCACGCCTACGGCCAGTTGCTGTTCATCTTCAACCTTGCGTGCCGCACCTGCTGTGTTCAGCCTGTGATAACTGTCTTTGTGCCGTTCAGTATTCGACCCGTGCAAAATGGCACATCCCAGCGCGGCAGCATCTAAGGGTGATTGTCCCGTGGCGGTTTTATCCAGCGATTTACCCATAAAACAGACCGGCGCAAGGCGATACCAAAGCCCCATTTCTTCGTCCGTGTCACCGATAAAAACCTGAACATGTTCATCCGGTTCCTGCTCCAGCGATCTCTGGGCCACGATCCAGCCCTGTTGGCGTAACTGCCGGGCAATTTCAGCGCCACGTTCCGGCTCATCGGGCACAAGTATCAGCAGTAACCGGTGCGATAGACGGCTTGCAATCCGGTGCGCAGATATGACGCTGTCTTCTTCTTGCTGTGTAATTTCGGCCGCAAGCCAAAGCGGGCGGGCCGCAATTAGATGCGCCATTTCATCGCGATCCCGGTCATCGCAATATAACGTATTGACGCCCTCTTGCAGCAAGCCCGCCACAGTAACCGATCCGGCCCTCGCGCCTTGCTTGACCAGATCACGCGAAACAGTGCCATTTGTGGCGTGGATATGATTAAACCGGCGCAGAATATCCGTTGTAATTCCTTTGCTGTAGCGCGGTTTTGTCTCAATACTGGCGCGAGAATTTGCATTGACCATATAGAGTCCGATTTGTTTTTTTCGACTGCCGACCACAAGTGCAGGTCGCAAAACGGGCCCGAGCCAAATTCCCATTGCCGGCTGCCAGTGGTTAAGGAATTTATCAACCTGCTGCGGGGTGTCGTCAGGGACAATAATTTGCAGGCAGGGCTGCTTGCAACACTCCTGAAACCGGGTGTCGGTCGAGGTATTTTTTGGCGTTGTAACCAGAAATGAAAGCTGCGTATGTTCGCCCGATAATTGCCGGATCAATTCAGTTATCGCGGTAAATTGGCATTTCGTGCCGGCGTGCAACCAGAGCAATTGGCCCGCTGGTCGGGCAAGCCGTGTGTCGTTGTCGTCTGTTGATGTTGCATGCTTTTGCAAGCGCAAGCTGTGCTGGCCCGCGCGTTTTGCGTTTGCAAGATAAAGTTTTAGGCCAATTGACATGCACCCACCACTGTTTAGCCGTCCAGCTCTTCGGTCAAAGAGGCCTCAACCTCTTCGTCGCGAAGGCGGTGGATGTGGGCAATAAAGTAGCGCATGTGGGCGTTATCTACTGTGCGGTGGGCTTCGGATTTCCAAGCGGCATAAGCGGCCGCATAATTTGGATACATTCCAACGATGTGGATGTCATCAACATTTTTAAAGGCGTTTTTGGTTGGGTTAATCAATTCGCCGCCAAAGACGAGGTGCAGGCGCTGGGTCATATTATCTGGCTCCGGTTGGTGCATGAATTTGAATTGTAGCCTGGCGGGGCAAGAATTTCTATGCCTGCGGCGCGGATATTTATAGAACAATAATGGGTTAGGTCAGTTTGGTTCGGATGGTTTTGTGCAGCTTGGGGCCGGCAGTCATTATGCCATCCACCTTGGCCTGAGGGTTGTTGAAGATCAGATTGTTGCCGCGTTTATCGGTGACATTTGCTTTGGCGCGCTGGGCAATCAGGGTGCCGGCGGCCACATCCCATTCCCATGTCGGGCGCAGGGTTAACATTGCGTCAAATCTCCCCTCTGCCACCAGACACATCCGATACGCAATCGAGGTCCGGTGCTGGCGTTCAAAGGGGGGATTTTGATTGTGCCAGTTTTCAGCTTTGAAATCGCATTTCGAGGCCAGCAATGTCGGGATCTGGTCCGGTTTTGGATTGCTAGGTCCGATCGGGCGCCCATTTAAGGATGCGGCCATGGTGCTGGTTGCCACGTAAAGTTTATCCAGCAAGGGCAGAAAAACAACAGCAGTGGTGATTTTACCTTTATGGGCAATGGCCAGTGAATGGGAAAAGTTTTTACTGCCCTTTATAAAGGCGCGGGTGCCGTCGATCGGGTCAATGATAAAGATATGATCATGCGACAGGCGGGCCTGATTATCTTCGGTTTCTTCCGACAGCCAGCCATAATCGGGCCGCGCACTGATCAGTTCGGCGTGCAGCATTTTATCAATTTCAAGATCTGCTTGGGTAACCGGCCCCGCGTCTGCGCCCTTGTCCCAGGTTTCGGGCGATTTTTGCCAGAATTTACGCGCAATATCACCGCTGGCATGGGCCGCAGAAATCAACAGGCTCAGGTCGTTGTTATGCTCCGGCAAGGGTTAATCCTTCTACCAACAGGGATGGCACAACGCGGCTAAGATGGCTGCGTGCGTCATTGGCCGGGATCAGGCCGGCCAGCATATCGTGCAGATTTCCGGCGATGGTGCATTCATTTACAGGATAGCAAATCGCGCCGTTTTCCACCCAAAAACCCGATGCCCCGCGTGAATAATCGCCCGTGGTGGCATTGATCGACATGCCGATCATCGACGTTACCAACAGGCCTGTCCCCATGTCGTTTAACAACTGGGCGCGCGATTTGTCGCCTTGGGTCAGGGCAATATTGCTAACGCCGGGCGATGGCGGGGCCGAGGTGCCGCGCGAGGCGTTTGCCGTGCTTTGCAGACCCAGTTTGCGCGCGGTTGCCAGATCCAGCGTCCAGCCGGTCAGCACGCCGTTTTCAACGATTGTGCGGCTGGATGTTGGCAATCCTTCGCCGTCAAAGGGGCGTGATGAAAAGGCGCGGGGGCGCAAGGGATTTTCAATCAGTGACAGGTTTTTTGGCAGAATTTGCTTGTCCAACCGGTCGCGCAACCATGAAGAGCCGCGCACGATTGCGCTGCCGTTGGTTGCGGTGATCAGGTGGCCGATTAAGGATGAGGCGATGCGTTCATCAAACAATACCGGAAACGATCCGCTGGGTGGTTTGCGCGAACCTGCCCGCTCGACCGTGCGCTGGCCGGCTATTTGGCCGATCTGTTCGGGGCTTTGCAGGTCGGATTGATAAATCCGCCCGTCGCCGTAATAATCGCGTTCCATTTCTGCGCCATGGCCGCAGATGGCAACGCAGGATGTGCTGTAGCTGCTGCGCCTGTAGCCGCCGGAAAACCCGTTCGAGGTGGCAAGGTGGATGCGGCTTTGGCTGTAGCCGGACGAGGCGGATTGCACTTGGGAAACGCCGGTTATGTCTAGGGCCGCGGCCTCGGCGCGACAGGCGTTTTGCTGAAGCGTATCGGGGTCGGGATCGGGGGCCGGATCAAACAGATCCAGTGCGCCAGCATCCCGATTTTTGGCAAGCTGGTCTGGCTCTGCCAAGCCGATGCTGTCATCTTCGGGCGCGACTTTTGCCATGGCGACCGCGCGTTCGGCCATGGTGGTGATCGAGCCGGCACTTGTGTCTGAGGCCGACACACACGCCTGACGTTTGCCGATTAGCACCCGCAAGCCAATGTCGACGCCTTCGCTGCGTTCGGCATGTTCAAGCTGGCCATTCAAAACGTCGATGGAAACCGAGGTGCCGTTAACCGCGATTGCATCGGCGGCATCGGCACCGGCGGATTTTGCGGCCTTTAGCAAGGCGTCGGTGAGTGATTGCAGTGATTTGGCCATGAGTTTCCCAGATGGTTAAGTGTTGCCGATTATTTAATCCGTTTGCCGTTGGCGCTAATTTGTCCGTCGGGCGTGATTTTGATATCCGAAACAAGGGTGTCGTCTTTATCGCCGGTAACAGCCATTAGCATGATGCCCATGCGGATGCCCATAATATCGTCATCAGCAATCAACCCGATTTCGGTTAAACTGTCGATCAGACCGTCCAGACCTGACAGTTTGAATAAAATACTGCCATCAGGTGCGGGCATGCCGCCAAAGGTTTCCAGATCATCATTGTTGAAATTGAACGCGCCGGTTCCGGTTAGTTCGGTATTCACTGCGGAAAAAGCCAGCCGGTTAATGCGCACAGATGATATTTCACCAAATTTCAGCTTTTCCTCGCCCACCTTTTTCATGGCTTCAAAATCCAGCAGATCATAGAATAATTTTGCCTTGCCCGAAAGGTTCAGTGTGAAACTGGCCGGATTGCGGTTTAAAATTTCCTTTTGGTCAAACAGCGCCCAGATTTCCGGATCCATTGTAAAATCATCCATTGAAAAATTGTAGACAATGTCTTGATCTTGTGCGTCATTTTTTAGCAGGGGAAATT
This sequence comes from Paracoccaceae bacterium, assembly GCA_003535335.1. GTDB lineage: Bacteria > Pseudomonadota > Alphaproteobacteria > Rhodobacterales > Rhodobacteraceae > Profundibacter. The sequence goes on from DOHJ01000150.1 coordinate 10,816, forward strand.
GGAAGTCACCAAAAAAACGGCCGGTTTTGCCGCGAATGGGAAACGGGAATTCTTTGACTGTAGCATCAACCAAGTAGTTATCAGCCGTCGCCTTCATTTTGAAACCGTCTTGGGCAAGCGACATGATTGTGTCTGATTTATCAACCGATATATCTTGCTCCATGACGGTTTTGCCATTCAGGCTATTCGTTGCTTTGGTGATGTAAGTCCCGCTGGTATAGGCAGTTTTAATCGATACCCCGTTGCGAAATTGATCCGCAATATTGGCAAAATCCAGACCCGTATTTGGCAGCACTATTTCATTTTTCCCGTCCAGATATTGTATTTCCAGAAAAGTTTTCGAGCCGGCAGATCCCTTTATTGAATAATCCCAGTCCATTCCGGTTTTGTCGACACTATAGGTTTGAGAGGCTGTCAACATTTCGCCTGTTTGCAGGGTTGTTACACCTGAAATGCCAGACATGGATAATTTGCCGGCAGCCGTTAGATCTTTTTGTTCCGGCGGTTTTATATCGGTCAGAATGAGTTCGATCAAATCGGCAGAATAATCCAGCCGGATATTGTCGGGATCACCGGAAGCAAGCAGTTTATAGCCCTTGTGGCTGTAATCCAGTGTTGCGGTGATAAATAAATCATCCGGCAGGCTAAGCGCCACGGCCAAGGGCATGTTCTCGGGGAATTGCACGGCCACCGTACCATCGGCGTTTTCGAGCATGCTAAATTCGGTTGTGGTGATTGTGATGCTTCCCCAGTCAAACGGGAATTGACCGGATATTTTTATATCTTGCAGTTTTAGTGTGTTTGCCTCACGAATTTGGGTTGCTTCGATCTTTAGACCCATGGATTTGTACTGGGCGGTGAAAATATCCCAGACGTTTAGCGCGTTGACCTCGGCAAATGTGGGGGTGGCCATCAGGCTGATCAGGGCCGTGGTTTTTAACAAATGTGACATGATACTAATTCCCGCCGGTTACTGGTTTTGCGCAATTTTGTACAGTGTCGGGCATAGCGAAGGCAGGATCAAGCCAAATAACAACTGCTTGAACAGCTCTGCTAAAAAAGGGCCGCAAAAGCATATCTTCTGCGGCCCGTTATAATTTCAAGTGTTTTCCTGAACTACTTCAGGCGCTGGCCATTGGCATAGATTGATCCGTCGCCTTTGACTTCGATTTTTGAGGTCAGTGTATCTTCGCCTTCACCAGCAACCGCAAACAGACCCATCATCATCCGAACGCCCATGGCTTCATCCTGTGGCACCATGCCCATTTTGATCAGGTTATCCAGCAAACCATTGCCGCCAACCAGTTTCAGGCTCACTTCTCCGGTCGGGGCGGGCAAGCCGTCAAAGGTTTTTAGATCGTCATTATTAAAGGTGAAATCACCAACACCTGTCAGATCGGCACCGCCGATTTTCAGTTGCAGTTCTTTCAAGGTCAGCGCATGCAGCTGGCCCGGGACGTCGGCGGTTTTCATCTCTTCGCTTTCCGGATCCATGATGTCGACCAGCCAGTTTGCCTTGCCGCCCAGCACAATGTTAAGTGTCGCCGGATCATGTGGCAGGGCGGCCATTGGGTCAAGCATCGCCCAGATATCATCGCTAACCGACAGATCCCCCAGCTTTACCGTCAGCGAATAATCCGAAGGCGTTTGCGTTTTATTGATCGGCATCAGCATATCAAATACCGCGTCGGCAATTTCATAATCAATCGAGGGCAGAGGAATGTCAGAGCCTGAAATCGAGGCTTTGTTGCCCTTGGCACTACCGCTATAACGCAGATGATCGCGATCCATTTCAAAGCTTAAACTGCCTGACTCAGATGAAGATTTGCCTTTCATCGTGTCGCCATGATTGGCGGTGTCAAATTCATATCCGCCCGCACCCCAGGCAATTTTGCCATTGGCTGCAAAACCGTTTGTCAGCGCCAGCGCCATTTTCTGGAAATCCAGACCTTTGGGCAGCGATACTTTCGAGTTGGCTAAAACATCGGCCATCGCGCCTTTTACGTTGATGTTAACGCCCCCGCCCGGTTCAGCCAGCGAAAATTTATAGTCGATTGATCCAACCGACATGGTCTGTGTCACATCGCGCAGGTTGCCAGTTTTGCTAGCCGTATTGCTGACTACATTTTTCAAAATCAGGTTCAAAACCGCATCAGGGATTTTTTTACCCTCGATCATCAGATCAGCCAGAGTTAGCGTCAGCTCGGGTGCCTTTAAATCATACGACATGTTTCCGGCCGAACCACTGGCGACCATCGACATGCCGGTCTGGCCGTAATTCAGGGTTGCACTGAAATCATCATCGAGCGAAATCATCATCGGCATTTTGTCGCCAAATGAAATGGCAACGGTTCCGTCGCCTTGATCCTTAAAGGTGATTTGCCCCAGAACAACTTTGATGGTTTCGTCCTCGTCAGGGATTTTCATCATCAAGGTCAGGTCGTTCACTGTAACCATGCCAGCCGATGCGGTGTCGTTGGAGGTTATTTGATAGCCGAAATCGGCCATGTAATCATGCCAGTCAGTCCAGACTTCCTGAGCTGTGACATCGGCAAATGCAGCCGTGCTGCCCATCAAAGTGATAATAGCGATTGAGCCGCCAACTAATTTCCAGTTATTCATGTGTAATCCTTCGTAATTAGAAATAAAGTCTTGATTATGTAATTGGACGCTGAATACGTCTTGTTCAAGTGTATGTTAGTGTAGAATTAGATGAAAGTAATGTTTACCTTACCGTAA
>DOHJ01000150.1:13890-14755 GCA_003535335.1 Paracoccaceae bacterium
GTTTACCTTACCGTAAAGTGAGCAAAGGAAAGAAATATGACAGATATCCAAGGAAAAACGGTTTTAATCACGGGTGCAAGCCGTGGAATCGGGGCCGCAGCTGCGCGGGAATTTGCCGATTTGGGCGCAAATGTGGTGCTTTTGGCCCGATCATCGGCGGAAATAAATGATCTTGCGCGTGAAATTGGCTCGCTTGCCCTGCCAATAACCTGCGATGTCAGCCGTTATGGCGATGTGGAAACCGCGATGCATACAGCGCTGGCCAAATTCGGCACGCTTGATGTGGTGATCAACAATGCTGGCGTGATTGAGCCGATTGCACCTCTGGCCACCTCTGATCCCGATGCTTGGGGCAAAGCGATCGATATTAACCTGAAGGGGGTTTATTACGGCATGCGCGCTGCCATCCCTTTGATGAAAAAGGCAGGTGGCGGCACGATCATCACCATCAGTTCGGGCGCGGCCCGCAATGCCATGGAAGGCTGGAGCCAGTATTGCGCCGCCAAAGCAGGGGCCGCGATGCTGACCATGAGCGCCCATAAAGAAGAATCCGGCAATGGCATTCGGGTGATGGGCCTGTCGCCGGGCACCGTTGCCACAGAAATGCAGCGCGAAATCAAGGCCTCGGGCATAAATCCCGTCAGCACGCTGGATTGGTCCGCCCACATCCCCCCCGAATGGGTGTCCAAGGCGCTGGTCTGGATGTGTTTGGCTGATTCCGACAAATTCCTGGGCCAGGAAGTATCCTTGCGCGATGAAACCATTCGCCGCACACTTGGTTTGATTGAGTGATTGAACTGCAACAGGACGGCGGGGTGTGGACAGCCACCCTGCGCCGTCCACAAAAGGCCAATTCCCTGACCAA
>DOHJ01000150.1:15179-23064 GCA_003535335.1 Paracoccaceae bacterium
GATCTGGACGAAGCCCGCGCAGGGCTGGCGACTGATCCGGTCTGGGAACATTTGTCGGGGGCAATTGCCACTGCGCCCTGCCTGACGATTGCGGCATTGAATGGCACCCTTGCGGGCGGCGCATTTGGAATGGCGCTGGCCTGTGACTTGCGCATTTCGGTACCGGCGGCAAAATTTTTCTATCCGGTGATGAAACTGGGGTTTTTGCCCCAACCATCGGATCCGGTGCGCCTGCGGGCATTGATTGGTCCGGCCCGTACCAAATTGATTTTGATGGCGGGGCAGAAAATTACGGCGGCTCAGGCCCTGGATTTCGGGCTGGTCGACCGGCTGGTTGCTGCCGGTGAAATGACGCAAGCCATTGCCGAATTGACCGCAGATGTGTTAGCCGCAAAACCGGACGTATTAAACGGCATTAAACAGATGTGTAACGATTAGAGGTCAACAATGGACGGGCAACCTGAAATTATCCAAACGGCGCTTGCCTATTTCGATCAGGGCTGGGAATTGGCCAAAGGCTGGCTGCTAAGCCCTGCGGCATGGTCGCAATTCGGGCTGCTGATCGCGGCCTTTTTGCTGGCGCTTGTCGTTAGCCGAAAACTGGTTCCTGCGCTGAAATCGCTGATTGAACCCCCAACAGGCCAAGACAGCTATCTGGCACGGGCGCGCCGGTTTGTTTTAATATTTTTGCCCCTGATGCTGCCGTTGCTGGCCTATTTTTTTACAGGAATTGGCGAACAGGTCACGCGCTCGATATTCGGCTCGGGCGAAGTGATCGCCTTTGGCAAACGTCTATTCCTGTTTTTAGCCGCCCGCGCCTTGGTGCGCGACATTATCAAAGATTCGTTCCTGAAACTGCTGGGAAAATACGTGCTGATTCCGGCAATGGCGCTTTATGCGTTCGGGTTTCTGGATGATCTGGCCGCCTATCTGAACGCCACAACGGTGACGATGGGTAATATTTCGTTTTCGATTATGTCACTGGTGCGCGGTATTATTGCCGGCAGCCTGCTGTTTTGGCTGGGTCGCTGGTCAAATGATCAAAGCGCCAACCTGATCAGCAAACAAAAGGAAATGCGTCCTGCTACAAGGCAGCTGGCAATCAAAGCGGCCGAGATCACGATCTTTGGCTTTGCCTTTTTGATGCTGATGAGCATCATGGGTATTAACCTTTCGGCCCTTGCGGTTCTTGGTGGTGCAATCGGTGTCGGGCTTGGTTTTGGTCTGCAAAAAATCGCCTCGAATTTTATTTCGGGGGTGATTTTGCTGCTGGAGGGCCAAGCAACGGTTGGCGATTACATCGAACTGGATGGCGGCGAAGCAGGCACAATCGTTAAAATGATGGCCCGCGCTACCATTTTGGAAACCTATGACGGGCGCTGGATTGTGGTGCCCAATGAGGATTTCATCACCACGCGTGTGGTGAACTATTCCGACAGCGGATCCGCCAACCGCTACGAGGCCGAATTCAGCGTGTCATATGACACCGACATCAACAAAATTCCGGCCATTGTCGAGGCGGCGGTGGCCAAAAACAAAGACATTCTGGACAAGCCCTATCCGCCCGATTGCGAGCTGCGCGGATTTGGTGAAAGCGGCATCGATTTTGCCGTTGAATTCTGGGTGAACGGGATTGACGATGGTGACAATAAATACACCTCGGATGTGCTGTTTTTGATCTGGAATGCGCTAAAAGAAAACAACATCGAAATTCCATTCCCGCAGCGTGTGGTGGAAATCAAAGGCGGTTTTCCAAATGCCTGACGCGTTGATTGTTGGTGCCGGACCTGCCGGTTTAATGGCCGCAGGCGAGCTGGCAAATGCCGGAATTTCTGTGCAGGTGGTTGACGCAATGCCGTCTGTGGGCCGCAAGTTTCTGATGGCGGGAAAATCCGGCCTGAACCTGACCAAGGACGAAGCACTGGATCAGTTCATCGCGCGTTACGACTGTCCTGAACTAAACCACATCCTGCGCGCATTTGACAATTCTGCTGTGCAGGGCTGGGCCAATGATCTGGGCCAGGATGTGTTCACTGGCAGCAGTGGTCAGGTTTTTCCCAAGGCGATGAAAACCTCGCCTTTGCTGCGGGCCTGGTTGGTGCGTTTGCGGGGACAGGGCGTTGAGTTTCAAACCCGCTGGCGTTGGACCGGTTGGAATGACGGCTATATTTTCCAGACGCCGGAAGGTGAAAAAACGCTGACGCCAAAGGTCTGCGTTCTGGCGCTGGGCGGTGCCAGCTGGTCGCGGCTGGGATCAAACGGGGCGTGGTCCGGATTGTTGGCAGAAAAAGGCGTGGAACTGGCCCCTTTCAAACCTGCGAATATGGGGTTTGTGGTGGACTGGACGCCGTACATGCAAAAACATTTTGGCGCGGCCGTTAAAGGTGTGATTTTAACCGCCGGCAAAAAATCGGTGCGCGGCGAATTTGTCATTTCAAAGCGTGGCGTTGAGGGCAGTGGAATTTATGCGGTTTCAAAAGAAATGCGCGACGGCGCGCCATTGTCGCTTGATCTGATGCCCGACTGGACACAGGAAAAAATAGCCGCACGCCTGAATAAACCGCGCGGAAAAACAACCTTGATGAACCACATGCGAAAAGCATTGAAACTGGATGCCGCCAAGCTGGCGCTGCTACAGGAATTTGCCCGTCCTTTGCCAACAAAGCAGGGTAAACTAGCCACATTGATAAAATCCGTACCTATCAATCATTGCGGGCCTCGGCCAATGGACGAGGCCATTTCTACGGCTGGCGGGATTTCATTTTCGGCGCTTGGCGATGATCTGCAATTGCGGGAACTTTCCGGCACATTTTGCGCCGGTGAAATGCTGGATTGGGAGGCCCCGACGGGGGGCTATCTGTTGACCGGCTGTTTTGCCACGGGGCGCTGGGCCGGGCGCTCGGCGGCGAAGTATTTAGGGGGCGTAGACCTATAAATCTGGGCGCTTGGGGCGCGGCGCAGCGGCACGCGACAGGCGGTCATTGATCGCAATTCCCAGCCCTTTTTGCGGGATCGGCGCAACGGCAATGGTGCCAGCCTTTTGGCGATCCAGCGCATGCAGATGTGCAAACAGGTTTGCGGCGGCCTCAACCAGATCGGCGCAAGGCGACAGGTTCAGATCGGCTTGCGTATCGGGGCCAAAACCAAGCTTCAATTCACCGGCACGCTTTGATTTCGCGTTCAGGCGCAAGCTGGCGGTCGGGGCATAATGCGAAGAGAGCTGACCCGGTGCATTTGGTGCATTCGGTTTTTCCGACGGGTTGTGAATGGCCAGATTTCCAGCCAAACAACGCTCGATCGCGTCTTGCGCCAACCCGCCAGAGCGCAGCAGGGTTGGCACAGGATCAAATCCGACGATGCTGCTTTCAAGCCCGACCTTACAAGCGCCCGCATCAAGAATGGCGTCAATTTTACCCGCCAGCCCCTCGGTCACGTGATCGGCTGTGGTTGGGCTGATCTTTCCTGAAATATTGGCAGAAGGGGCGGCAACGGGACCGGAAAACGTGGTTAACAACTGGTTGGCGATGGTGTGATCAGGCATGCGCAACCCGATGGTTTGTAATCCGGCAGTAACAAGACCGGACAGCCCTGAATTTTGGCGCAACGGCAAGACCAGCGTTAGCGGACCGGGCCAAAAGGTCGAGGCCAATTTCAAGGCAGTATCATCAAATTCGGCAATTTCCTGCGCCATTTCCAGATTGGCAACATGCACGATTAACGGGTTGAACGATGGCCGCCCTTTGGCCTGAAATATACCTGCAATAGCCTGACCGTTGCGCGCATCGGCCCCCAGTCCGTAAACCGTTTCGGTGGCAAAGGCGACCAGCCCGCCATTTTGCAGGATTTGGGCGGCGCGATTAATACCGTTTCTGTCGTTATTCAGGGTTTTGGTTATCATTTCAATCAGGCTCTGACGCTGCGTTTCGGTTGATGGGCGTGTGACATGCGGTAGATTGCCACAAAGATATGCGTGACATAGCCAAAGCGCGCAAGGATTCCAAGCAGACGAATGAAAAGGATAAATCCATGCCGTATCAAGCCCCCGTTAAGGATTATAAATTCCTGTTTGAGCATGTGGTCGGATTTGATCAGGTTGCGCACAGCGACAAATTTTGCGAGGCCACACCGGATTTGGTCGATGCGGTTTTTAACGAGGCAGGGCGGCTGGCAAACGATGTTCTGGCCCCGCTGCAACGCGCCGGTGATTTGCATCCGGCGGTTTTTGAAAACGGCAAGGTTCGCTGCTCGCCCGGGTTTGCCGACGGTTATCGCGCGATTGCAGACGGCGGCTGGATCGGCATGTCGTCCGCGCAGGAAAATGGCGGCATGGGCCTGCCTGTCGCAATGACTGCGGTGGTGAATGAAATGATGGCGGGTGCCTGTCTGGCGTTGCAATTAAATCCGTTGATGTCGCAGGGGCAAATCGAGGCTTTGGAGCATCACGCCAGTGACGCGCTAAAGGAAATTTATCTGCCCAAGCTGATCAGCGGGCAGTGGTGTGGTACGATGAATTTGACCGAACCACAGGCCGGATCCGACGTGGGGGCGCTAACCAGCAAGGCTGTGCCAAATGGTGATGGAACCTTTGCAATCACCGGAACCAAGGTGTTTATCAGCTGGGCTGACAATGATTTTTCTGAAAATATTTGCCATCTGGTTTTGGCGCGACTTCCCGATGCGCCAGCGGGCACAAAAGGCATCAGTCTGTTTATGGTTCCCAAACTGATCCCCGATGCGGATGGCAATCCGGGTGTGGAAAATAGCCTGAAAATTGTGTCTCTGGAACATAAAACCGGCTTGCACGCCAGCCCGACAGCGGTGATGGATTTCGCTGGTGCAACCGGTTGGCTGGTTAGTCAGCAACACGCGGGGCTAAAGGCGATGTTCACCATGATGAATAACGCGCGGCTTGGGGTTGGTATTCAGGGTTTGGGTGCAGCCGAAGGCGCATTTCAACACGCGCTTAGCTACGCCAAGGAGCGCAAACAGGGCCGCGTGCCGGTTGAAGATGGCACCGGTACGATTGCCGATCACGCCGATGTGCGGCGCATGCTTTTGACCATGAAGGCCGAAATTCACGCTGCCCGTGCCATTGCCTTGGCGTGCGGTGTGGCGATTGATCTGGGCGATGCGCTGGCCAGTGATGAGTGGCGCGCGCGTGCGGCGTTTTTAACACCAATTGCCAAGGCTTACGGCACTGAAACGGGGTCAATGGTGGCGGCGCTGGGGGTGCAGGTGCATGGCGGCATGGGCTATATCGAGGAAACCGGCGCGGCCCAATACGCCCGTGATGTGCGGGTGACAGAGATTTACGAGGGCACAAACGGCATTCAGGCCATGGACCTTGTGGCGCGAAAAATGATGGATGGCGGCGATGTGGCGTTCCGGATGCTGGATGAAATCGAAGAATACACCGAGGCCAAACGCCAACAATTTCCGCGCATGGCCGATGCGGTTTGGCACGCCTGCGAAACCTTGCGCGAGGCCACAGAATGGCTGGTTGGTCAAAAGAATATGAACGATAGATTTGCCGGTGCGGTGCCTTATTTACGGGCCTTTGCGCGGGTTTTGGGCGGGTATTACCATCTGAAATCAGCCGTTGCCGATGGTGGAAAGGCGGCGCGCAGCGAACTGGCGCAGTTTTATATTTTCCGCCTGTTACCTGAACATACGGCATTGCTGGCCCATGCCAAGGCGGGTGCTGACGGGTTGTACCGGATCTCGGTTGATGATCTATCTGGGTGATGGAACAAATTGTTAATAAAATCCGCTATCCGTTTGAAACACCCCCTGCCGAGGGCGAGGCCATTCAGCTGGCTGATGGGGTGTTGTGGATGCGCCTGCCTTTGCCGATGGCGCTGGATCATGTGAATGTTTTTGCGCTGGATGATGGTGATAGCTGGACTGTGATCGACACCGGTTTTGCCTCGCGGCGCAGCAAGACGATCTGGCGCAAATTACTGGCGGGTCCGATGGCTGGAAAACCCGTCGGCAGGGTGATTGTGACCCATCACCACCCGGATCATATCGGTCTTGCAGGCTGGTTTCAAGCTGAGCACGGGGTCGAATTATGCACCACGCGCACCGCATGGTTGTTTGCCCGGATGTTGACGCTGGATGAGCAAGACAGACCGACCAAGGAAACGCTGGATTTTTGGCGATCGGGCGGGATGAATGGCGATCTGTTTGACAAACGCGCAAATGAACGACCCTTTAATTTTGCCGATATGGTTGCGCCGATGCCGCTGGGTTTTATGCGGGTCAAACAGGGCGATGTGATCGGTTTTGGCGGCCGTAAATGGGATGTGCATATCGGCAATGGCCACGCGCCCGAACACGCGACATTCTGGAGCCGTGACGATAATCTGGTGCTGGGAGGCGACCAGTTACTGCCATCAATTTCAGCCAACATCGGGGTTTACGCCACGGAGCCCGAGGCCGATCCGCTGGCCGACTGGCTGGAGTCTTGTGAACGGCTTGGCCGGTTGGCACGTGAGGATCATCTGGTTTTGCCCGGTCATAAACTGCCGTTTACCGGCCTGCCAACCCGAATGCGTCAGCTGATTGATAACCATCACGGCGCTTTGAAGCGGCTGGCAAAACATCTGTCGGAACCACGCACGGCTGCACAATGTTTTGCCCCGCTGTTCAAGCGAAAAATCGGTGAGGATGTTTACGGGCTTGCTTTGGTCGAGGCCGTTGCCCATTTAAACCACATGCAGCAAAACGGCCAAGTGACGCGCAGCCGCCGTGATGACAGGGCTTGGCTGTGGCGATTGAAATAGGTTTTTAATGTGCCGGAATGATCAGGGTTTGACCCGCTTTGACATGGTTAATGTCTTTTAACTGATCACGATTGGCCTGAAAAATCACGATATAATCATCCATGCGCCCGTAATGCAGGTACGATATTTTGGCCAGACTATCGCCGCTTTTAACCTTGTATTTTATGGCTTTGGTAACGCGTTTGGGCGGTGTTCCAAGTTCGCTCAATTGATCAACATAATTACGGGTACTTAACGTGAATGTTTGAGTGTCTGGCACAGTTGTTGCGGCAACATTGGAAATCACGGTATTTAAAAACAAATCGGCATTTTTTTCAATATTGGTACGGGTATCGGCCGTTTCGGGATCTAACGCAGCTACGTAATTTGTGCCGCCGTTTTCTGCCAGTACACGGGCAATCAGTTTTTGAAGCTCACGGGTTGTATCGTCGCCGGTTTCGGTTGCATTTGCGGCGGGCTTGTTTGCTGTGGAGGTGTTTATGTTTGAATTTGCCAAAACAGCAGGTGTTTCTCGCAACACGTCAGTTCCTGATGCCGTTGCAGTATTTACAGGCCGATGAGTTGGGCGCTTGGTTTGCGTGGCGGGGGCCGATGTTGCGAGAGCATCCTGCGTGATTACAGGCTGCGATCTAGCCGGCTCATTCTCGATATATTGTAAATAAATAAAAACAGCGCCAAGTGTAAGAGCCATTGAAGTGACCGACGTGAAAATCATTTTAAACATTACTGAACCTTTGTCAGATTATGAAAGCAAAATCGTTAGCCCAAAGAGATGCCAAAGCTGCATGCGACCTCGGTTGTGAAATAATTTCGGGGGCAAACTGTGAACATTTGCCAGATGTTTTGGTAGCTTCCGGGCTTTGACGATTTTCATTATCCTGAATGCGTCCAATTGATGTTTGATGCCCGTTCAACGCAAACGTCCGTGAGGCCATATCTGGAGTGATATTAACATCTTTTGCGATGGCCCCAAGGCGCAACGCAAAATTCAACAGCAATGATGTTTCGACTACTCGCATAGCCCCCCGTCATACTTTATGTGTTCACAACTATCCGAAAAGGATGAAGTGATTCTCTTTCTGGTATAGGTAGTGCGAATC
>DOHJ01000150.1:23501-38371 GCA_003535335.1 Paracoccaceae bacterium
ATTATGTTTAGGATAATATTAGGGTTTTTGCTGCTGATCTCATTGGCTGCTTGCGGTTCCGAACCAAAATGGGCCCCTGAAGCGGAAGTAAAACAGGCCGCTTATCGTCATAACGGACCTGCATCAATCACCTTGTTTACGGTTATTTCCAACCGTTCCGGTTCAGGTGCCCATGCGGGCCTGATGATCAACGGCTCGCAACGCATTTTGTTTGATCCGGCCGGCACTTGGTACAGCCCCAGCATACCCGAGCGAAATGACGTGCATTATGGCATCACCCCGCATGTTTTAAGCTATTATATTGATTATCACACTCGCGAAACATTTCACACAGTGATGCAAACGGTTGTGGTTTCACCCGACGTTGCCCAGGCGGCCATTCGTGCGGTGCAGGCTTATGGCGCGGTTCCCAAAGCCTATTGCACCAAAAGCATAACGACAGTTTTAAAATCGCTACCGGGGTTTAAGGGGATCAAGACCACATTTTACCCTAAAGCCGCCATGCAGCAATTCAGCCGGATACCGGGCGTCAAGGAACATAAGGTTTATGATGACGATGCGGATGATAATTCTGGCCTTTTGCAATCGCAGCAAAAAAACAGGTATTAACCCAGCAGCATTAAGGCCAAAAATAATGTCAGCGCCCCGCCGAAAATTGCGGCAAGCGTGCTTTTGAAAGCAAGGCCGACTACAATAGTAACCATAGCGGCCAACATGCGCGGGGCATCGAACGCGCCACCGGTGGCCGCGGGCCACAGCACCAAAGGCGCAACCAGACCGGGCAAAACGGCAACTGGCGTATAGCGCAAATGACGCAAAAGCCACGCCGGCATCTGGCGGGTTCCGATTAGGCCGATAAATGAAAACCGGATCGCAAAGGTGCCAATTGCAACAAAAGCAATGATGATCCAGATCTGGCTGTCGGACATATTCATGTTTTGGCCCTTTCCAGCATTAATTCCACCTGCGCCCCAACCATCATTGCGCCAATCGCCGCGATTATCAGACCCAGATTGTAAGGTATGAAGGCAAGCAGCAGCGCCAGCGTTATCGAGGTAGCCGTCGCCGCCAGATGGGCCGCGGTTCTCAGCATCGGCGCGATCAGGGCCAAAAAGGCGATCGGCAGGGCAAAATCCAGCGCGTATTCCGGTGGAATCTGTGCGCCAAACAAGGCTCCAAGCAAAGTGCAGCCGTACCAAACAGGGATATTTATAACCATGGTCCCAACAAAATAGACCACCCTTTGAGAGCTGTTCATATCCGGTTCGGTTTCAAATTTTGTCATGCTTAAGGCATAGGCCTGATCAACCAGCAAATAAGACATGGCTGCGCGTTTCCACAAAGAAACACCGACAAAATGCGGCGCAAGCGAGGCCGAATACATCGCCATGCGCAGATTTACGGCCAAAGCGGTGGCAATAATAACCAGCGTGGGCGCGTTTTCGGCCATCAGTTGCACGGCGGCAAATTGCGCAGCCCCTGCAATTACCGCAACGCTAAAACCAAAGCTTTGGGTGACAGTCAGCCCTGCTTCGGCTGCAACCACGCCAAACAGCAGCGCAAATGGGCCGACAACGATAACAAACGGTATGCTATCCTTGATTCCGGTCAATAATACGCGTTTTGTGGTGGTCATTTTCGCCTCGTTCGCTAATCTTTGAATTTGGCCTTAGGGCGTTTTTAGGGAACATGCAAATGCCAACGAGCGATCATCTATCCGAATATCTGATCAAACCGGACCCTGACAATCCGCGCCTGACCCGCAGTGTGGCGGCGGTGGATCATCTGGGGGATCCCATGCAGGTTGCGGTGATCGAAGAGCGGCCCTTGACCATTTTTCTGAACAGCCGCGAAATAGTAACCGCAATGACAATCGGTGATTATCCCGAATTTCTGGCAATCGGATTTTTGCACAATCAGGGCATGCTGGCAAAAGATCAGGAAATTACCGGCATTGATTTTGACCAGGAGCTGGAAACCGTGGTTGTGCGCACAGCTATCCAGACCGATTTTGAAGACAAGCTAAAGAAAAAAACCCAGACATCCGGTTGTGCCGTGGGCACGGTTTTCGGCGATATGATGGAGGGGCTGGAGGGTGTTAAATTGCCCGAAACCACGCTTTGCACCTCGTGGCTTTATGCGCTGGCCGATAAAATTAACCGCACGCCCAGCCTCTATCTGGCCGCAGGTGCGCTGCATGGCACCGTGCTGTGCAGTCAGGACAAACCGCTGGTTTATATGGAGGACGTCGGACGCCACAACGCGGTTGACAAGGTTGCGGGCTGGATGCTGTCTGAAAAGGTTGGTGGGGCTGATAAAATACTCTACACCACCGGCCGTTTGACCTCGGAAATGGTAATTAAAACCGCGATGATGGGCATTCCGGTGCTGGCCTCGCGGTCGGGGTTTACCGCTTGGGGGGTGGAAATTGCCAATCAGGTTGGGCTGACATTGATTGGCCGGATGCGTGGGCGGCGGTTTCAATGTTTGTCGGGGGCCGACCGGCTGGTGCGCGATGCAGATCCATCGGCAATACCGGACGAGGGTAATAAACACAGACGCAAAGGGGCAGGGCAATGATGCAGCAACCTTTGGGGGTCATTTTAGCCGGAGGTCAGGCGCGGCGCATGGGGGGTGGCGACAAGGGGCTGCTGATGCTTGGCGGCCAAACCCTGTTGGCGCGGGTGATTGCGCGGTTCGAGCCGCAAGTGGCCAAACTGGCGCTGAACGCCAATGGCGATGGAGCGCGGTTTGATCAATTCGGCCTGCCGGTGATTGGCGACAGCATTGACGGCTTTGTTGGTCCGCTGGCCGGTGTGCTGGCCGGTCTGGATTGGGCTGCGGCCAACGGCGCAGATCAGATCGTAACCGCCGCCGCCGACACGCCGTTTTTTCCCGCCGATCTGGTGCCGCAATTGCTGTTGGCCAGCGAACATCAGGGCAAACCAATTGCCTTGGCCGCAACGCCGCACAAAGACCGCGGTTTGATGCGCCATCCGACCTTTGGGCTGTGGCCTGTGGCCCTGCGCGATGATTTGCGGGCTGCGTTGTCGGGGGGCTTGCGCAAGGTGGTTCAATGGACCGACAAACACGGCGCGGCCACGGCCGCATTTACGGTGGCTAGGTTTGACCCGTTCTTTAACGTCAACACGCCAGAGGATATGAAAATTGCGCAACTGCTGGTTTCGGGGGATGAAGGATGAAAATATTTGGCGTTTGTGGCTGGAAAAATTCCGGCAAAACCGGACTGGTTGAACGGCTGGTTTACGAAATCACCACGCGCGGTTTCAAGGTGGCGACCCTGAAACATGCCCACCACCAGTTTGACGTCGACCACAAAGGCAAAGACAGCTATCGCCACCGCGAGGCCGGCGCGGTCGAGGTGCTGCTTGCCTCCAGTAAACGCTGGGCTTTGATGCATGAAATAGATGACGGATCCGAGCCATCCTTGGATCAGCTGCTCACCCATCTGGCCCCTTGTGATCTGGTGTTGATCGAGGGTTATAAACGCGACAAACACATGAAAATCGAGGCCAACCGCGCCGCAACCGGCCAACCCCTGCTGGCGCTGGAGGATGCAACGGTTTGTGCCGTTGCCAGTGACCATAAACCGGACGGGCTGAGCGTGCCGTTATTTGATCTGGACGACACGGCGGCGATTTCCGATTTTATTTTGCAACAATCCGGTCTGGGCATGCGAAAGACAGTCGCGCCTGATTTAACGCCGCTTTCAATGCAGAATGACTGTTTTGCCTTGCCCGAGGGCACAAAATGGTTGCCTGTAGATGAGGCGCTGGCCCATTTGCGCGGGCGTTTGGGGCCGGTTGTCGGGGTTGAAATCACGCCGGTTGCCAAGGCCGAGGGTGCTGTTTTGGCGCTGGATCAAACCGCGCTGCGCTCAAATCCGCCGGGGGCAAATTCGGCGATGGACGGCTATGGTTTTGCGCATGCATCAACCGGTGACGGGGTTCAAACGCTGGCGTTGGTTCAGGGGCGCGCGGCTGCGGGCGCGCCATTTGATGGTGTGGTTCCTGCCGGCAGCGCAATTCGCATTTTGACGGGGGCATTGATACCCGCCGGTGTGGACACGGTGATTATGGAAGAAAATGCAAGCGTTCAGGCTGAAAAAATCAGTTTCCAAGGCCCCGTTAAGGCCGGATCAAACGCGCGGTCCGCCGGCGAGGATATTCAGGCGGGCAAGGTGGCATTTAAGGCGGGCCATAAATTACGCAGCCCCGATCTGGCCTATCTGACGGGCATCGGGGTGTCGCAAATCACGGTGCATAAACGGCTGCGGGTCGGGGTTTTGTCAACCGGCGATGAACTGGTTGCGGCTGATGGCGGCCAATCGCCTGCGCCTAAAACCTATGACGCCAACCGGCCGATGTTGCTGTCGATGGCGCGGCGTTGGGGCTATGCGGCGATTGATCTGGGCCATGTTTTGGATGATCGGGCGTTGTTGAAGGATTGTCTGGATGATGCGGCAAATCGGGTTGATGTGATTTTGACCACTGGCGGGGCATCGGCCGGAGACGAAGACCATGTTTCGGCGCTTTTGCGTCAAGAAGGCGCACTGGATGCTTGGCGCATTGCCCTGAAACCGGGCCGGCCTCTGGCGCTGGGAATTTGGCAAAATGTGCCAATTTTTGGCTTGCCGGGCAATCCGGTTGCGGCGTTTGTCTGTGCTGCAATTTTCGCGCGGCCCTCGCTATCGCTGATGTCGGGTGCGGGCTGGATTAAACCACAGGGTTTTATGGTTCCTGCTGCGTTCAACAAATCCAAAAAGGCCGGCCGGCGTGAATATTTGCGGGCCAGAATGCTAGATGACGGACGGGTGGATATTTATAAATCCGAAGGGTCGGGCCGGATTTCAGGGCTGTCGTGGGCGGATGGTTTGGTCGAGCTGCCGGATCAGGCCATGCAGGTGCAGCAAGGCGATCCGGTGCGCTATATTCCGTATGGCAGTTTCGGGATTTAGGCTTAAAGTTCCTTTGCCATTTTGCGCAGTTCGAATTTCTGAACCTTGCCAGTGGCTGTTTTCGGCAGCTCGATAAACACCACCTGTTTGGGGGTTTTGAATCCCGCCAGACGCGCCCGAACAAAGCTGATTATTTGCGCTTCATCCGCTGTTGCGCCTTCTTTCAGCTCGACAAATGCGCAAGGCACTTCGCCCCATTTTTCATCGGGCTTGGCCACCACGGCACACAGGCTAACGGCGTGGTGGTGCATGATTGCGCCTTCTACTTCGACCGATGAAATGTTTTCGCCGCCGGAAATAATAATGTCCTTGGCCCGATCCGAGATTTGAAAATAGGTGTCGGGATGCTGCACCGCGATGTCGCCGGAATGAAAATAACCGCCCTCAAAGGCTGTGGCCGTGGCGGCAGGGTTTTTCAAATACCCCTTCATCACCGCATTGCCGCGCAGCATGATTTCGCCTTGGGTTTTACCATCCATCGGGGTTTGGGTCATGTTGGCATCCATCACCGTAACATCGTCCATCATTGGCGATGCAATGCCTTGGCGCGCCTTGATTGCCATCTGGTCATCTCGGGGCAGACCACCCCATGCCGCCTCGTTCCAGTAACATTCGGTGACGTGGCCGTAGGTTTCGGTCAGCCCGTAAACATGCATCACGTTAAAACCACAGGTTTCGATTTTGGTCAGGGTTGCCGCGGCGGGCGGGGCACCGGCGGTTAGCAGATTGACGCGCTGCATAAAGGGGCGGCGTTCGTCATCTGTGGCGTTGACGATCATATTCAGCACAATCGGTGCGCCGCCAAAATGGGTTACGTTTTCGTCCGCCAGCGCGTCATAAATCGCCTTGGCCGAAACATCGCGGCAGCAAACAACCGTGCCGCCAACCAGCGGCATCATCCAAGTGTGGCACCAGCCGTTGCAATGAAACAGCGGCACAATGGTCAGGTAACGCGGGTGCAGAGATAGCTGCCACGTGACCGACAGGCCCATGGTTTGCAGGTATGCGCCGCGGTGGTGATAAACCACGCCTTTGGGCCGCCCGGTGGTGCCGGATGTGTAGTTCAGGGTGATGCTTTCCCATTCATCGGCAGGCATGACCCAGGCGAAATCGGCATCGCCGCCTGCCATCACCTGTTCGTATTCGGGGTATTTTCCCGTAGCCGGGAAGCCTGCCTGCGGGTCTGCGACCTCGATTATTTTGGGGCCAGGGCCATCCATCAGCGCGATCGCGGCCTCGGCCAAGGGCAAAAATGCCGTATCAACCAGCACGATTTTAGCTTCGCCATGGCCGAAAATATAGGCAACCGTGTCAGCGTCCAGCCGGATGTTGATGGTGTTTAGCACCGCCCCGGTGGCGGGCACGGAAAAATGCGCTTCGGCTTGGGCTGGGATGTTGGGCAGCAAGGTGGCAACCACATCGCCCGATTTCAAACCCATAGCAGTCAGGGCCGAAGCAAATTGTGAAATGCGCCTGTGATAGTTGCGATAAGTTGTGCGGATATTGCCGTAAACCAGTGCTTCGTGATCCGGGTAAATCCGGGCGGCGCGACGCAGATGCGACAGCGGTGTGAGCGGCACATAATTTGCAGCAGATTTATCCAGCCCTGTTTCGTCAGATAGCCAACCCATCGTTATCTCCGTGAATGTGTTCAACAGTCGACAGTCTGGGATAATGGCGAGGAAAATGCAAAGCCGAAATTTTAACTTTGGTTGGTTTTATCTTGTTCTATTGCCTCAAGCCGCGCGCTGATCGCGTCCAGTTTGGCCAGCACCTCGTCGCGATATCCGTCAGTGGCTTTGGCGTCTTCCGCATCATGCGCGCCCTCCATCGAGGTGACGATCAGGCCGATCACAAGGTTGACCACGGCAAAGGTTGTGACCATGATAAACGGTACAAAGAAGGCCCAGGCGTAGGGGTGAATTTCCATCACCGGGCGCACAATGCCCATTGACCAGCTTTCCAGTGTCATGATCTGAAATAGCGAATAAAACGATGCACCGATGCTGCCAAACCACTGCGGGAAGGTGTCGGAATAGAGTTTGGTTGCCATCACGCCTGCAATGTAAAAAATAATTGCCATCAGCCCGAACACCGAAATCATCCCCGGCAGGGCGGTGATAAAGCCCTCGACCACCCGGCGCAGGCTGGGCACGATGGAAATCAGGCGCAAGACCCGCAATATGCGCATGGTCCGCAGAACCGAAAGCGCGCCGGAGTCCGGCAGTAACGCGATTGCCACGATGGTAAAATCAAACAGGTTCCAGCCGTTTTTGAAAAACCGGATATCCTGAGCAATCAGTTTCAGGACGATTTCGGCCACGAAAATAGTCAGGCATAACTTGTCAAAAAAGATCAGAGCTGGACCGAAACGCGCCATTAACCCATCGGATGTTTCCATGCCCAGAATAATGGAGTTAAAGATAATCACCCCAAGGATAAAATAGCCGAATGCCTTGTGTTCGGTAAATGCTGCGACCGTGCTTCGCATTGTGCTGCCCTTGTCTGTGGTTGATCTGCGGTGAATTTGGGCCTGATATGCCAAGATCGGGCGTAAATGGCAATACAAGTATGCTTGCAGCGGCGCCGTGATATAGGTTAAATTCCCGCATGATCATTTCACACGGACGCAAATACATCTTTGTTCACATCCCCAAAACCGGCGGCACCGCATTGGCGTTGGCGCTTGAGCGCCGGGCGATGAAGAATGACATTTTGATCGGTGACACGCCCAAGGCTGTGAAGCGGCGCAAGCGGCTTAAGGGTGTTAAAAGCTCGGGGCGTTTGTGGAAACATTCACGCCTGACCGATATTTACGGGCTGGTAACAGACGATGAGATTGAAAGCTTTTTCAACTTCACGCTGGTGCGCAATCCTTGGGATATGATGGTCAGCTATTATCACTGGTTGCGGGATCAAAAATTTGACCACCCTGCTGTTGGGCTTGCGGCAAGAATGGATTTTAGCGGGTTTTTGAATGATCCCCATACCAAAATCACGATGCGGGCCTCGCCCTATGGCCATTACATGCGCGACCGAACCGGGGCTGAAAAATGTGACCTTTATATCAGGCTGGAACATCTGGCCGATGATCTGGCCCCGCTTGAAAAACATCTGGGTTTTTCGCTGTCTGATCTGCCTGTGGCCAATGCATCCAAGCGCGATGCAGATTATCGGGGTTATTATAATGATGCCGATGCAGCCTGTCTGGCGGAAATTTGTGCGCTGGACATTGAGCGCTTTGGCTATTCGTTTTAATTTCTAAAAACGCTCGTTCGTTGTCGATGTGATGCAATCTGTGCGTGCGATAAGGCGCTGTGGTATGGTGTCTCTAAATGCTCTGAAATGTTGATCGGCATAGTGGAATGCACCGCTAAACCTATACAAAAGATGCAGTTTTGGCCGTAAAGGGGAAAATTACTGCCCTTACGTCACCTGAAACTTGTTGCGCTGATGAACTAAATTTTAATCAAACGCCCAAATTGGTTTAGATGCGGAAACAATGACACATTCTCTTCCAGATTGCGCCGCCATCTGGGCAAAGGAATCAGCGAAACATAACGGGCTGCAACTGAAGCGATGTCTGCCAACCGCTTTTACAGAAGAAATGGGAAATAAAATGTTTGGTCTAAAGAATTCCGTCCTGGGGAGGACATTCAGAACCGCCGAGATAACCGGTGCCTATGATGGCATGCACCTGCCAGAGCCAAAGGGCATGGCCAGCGGGATGATTTCGGGCACGCAGGTCGCGACAAATCTAGGCTGGCGCACAATCGAGGCGATTGCGCCGGGCGATTTTGCCATGACGTTTGATGGTGGCATGCAAAAGGTCCAGAGCATCAGCCGCACTGTGCTGTGGAGTTCGCCAAACAACTGCCCCGAGTATTTATGGCCGCTGGAAGTGCCGGCAAATGTATTGGGAAACAAAGACGCGATACGTCTGCTGCCTGAACAAGGTATTATGATTGAAACCGACACTGCCGAGGAATGTCTGGGTGATCCATTTGCCTTGATTCCGGCGGCGGCCCTTGCTGGATACCGGGGAATTACCCGGATTAAACCGCATGGGGAAATCGTGGTGTTCACCCTGCATTTTGAACAGGAACAGATTGTTTTTGCACATTGCGGGGTGTTGTTTCTGTGCCCGTCAGATGACAGTGGCTGTTTGCTGCAATCAAGTGACATGCAAACGCCAACCTATTGCGTCCTGCCACTAAAACAGGCGAAATGGCTTGTTGAATCTATGGACACTGAAATTTATGTGCCGGCTGCGTAAGCGCTGCGGAATATTTTACCACAATTGCAGATACCAGATTAAGCGGGCAATTCCGTTAGGGGACTTGGCCCGACCAACAGGATAGGATAAGAGCGGGTCAACCTAACATTTGACAGGAATAATGCCGTGAAATTCACCCTATCTTGGCTAAAAGACCACTTGGAAACCGATGCGGGTCTTGATGATATTTTATATGCGCTGACCGATCTGGGGCTGGAGGTTGAAGAGGTCATTAACCCGACTGATAGTTTGGCCGCATTTACGCTTGGTTATGTTAAGTCGGCCGAAAAGCACCCCGATGCGGACCGGCTGCAAGTCTGTCAGGTGCAAACCGATGATGGCATACAGCAAATTATTTGCGGTGCGCCCAATGCGCGGGCCGGGATTACTGTGGTGGTCTGTAAGCCGGGAATGTATATTCCGGGGCTGGATATCACTATTAAAGTTGGCAAAATCCGCGGTGTTGAAAGCTTTGGCATGATGGCCTCTGAAAAAGAGCTGGAATTGTCTGATGAACATAACGGAATTATCGAGCTGCCAAGTGGTGAAGTAGGGCAGAAATTTACCGATTGGCTGGCCGAAAATGACCCCTCGAAAGTGGACACTGTAATTGACATTGCCATCACGCCAAACCGCCCCGATGCGCTGGGCGTGCGCGGCATTGCCCGCGATCTGGCGGCGCGTGGTCTGGGGGTGATGAAACCTGCCAAAACCGCAGATGTGGACGGCAGTTTTGAATGCCCGATTGGCGTCAGCATTGATGACGACACCCGCAAAAACGGCTGCGAAGTGTTCATGGGGCGCTTGATCAAGGGCGTGAAAAACGGCCCGTCGCCGGAATGGTTGCAGCAACGCTTGCGTGCAATCGGCTTGCGGCCGATCTCGGCGCTGGTGGATATCACCAACTTTTTCACCATTGATAACAACCGCCCCCTGCATGTGTTCGATGCCGACAAGGTGCAGGGAAACCTGCGGATACATCGGGCCAAAGGTGACGAAACCCTGATGGCGCTGGATGATAAAGAATACAGCTTTGATGCCGGTATGGTGCTGATTTCAGACGATAAAGGTGTTGAGAGCATTGGCGGAATTATGGGCGGTTTGGCAACCGGTTGTACCGACGGCACCGTAAATGTGTTTCTTGAGGCCGCGGTTTGGGATGCGATTGAAATCGCCAAAACAGGCCGCGCGCTAAAGATAAATTCAGATGCGCGTTATCGTAATGAACGCGGCATTGATCCGGGTTTTAACGCGCCTGCAATGGAGTTGGCCACGCAGATGATACTGGATCTGTGCGGCGGCGAGGCCTCCAATGTGGTGACAGCTGGCGAGGTGCCGGATGTGGCGCGCGCCTATCAGTTGGACACGGATCGGGTGCAATCGCTGGTCGGCATGGAAATTGCGCCCGCGACCCAGCGCGCCACTCTGACAACGCTTGGATTTGAGCTGGATGACAATGACATGGCCAGCGTACCCAGCTGGCGCCCTGATGTGCAAGGGCCGGCAGATCTGGTTGAGGAAGTGGCGCGGGTTGCGTCATTGACCAAGCTGGTCGGCAAGCCAATGTCGCGCGAACATGACGGGGTTGCGCGGCCTATTTTAACACCGATGCAGCGCCGCGAAGGCATGGCAAAACGCACCATTGCCGCGCTGGGTTATAATGAATGTGTGACCTATTCGTTCATCGACCAGACCAGCGCCGAATTGTTTGGCGGCGGTGATGATGCAACCATGCTGGACAACCCGATTTCATCGGAAATGAGCCACATGCGCCCCGCATTGCTGCCCGGTCTGTTGCAGGCCGCGGCCCGCAATCAGGCGCGCGGTTTTATGGATATGGCATTGTTCGAGGTCGGCCCTGCCTTTCATGGCGGCGAGCCGGGCGAGCAGCATTTGCTGGCCAGCGGAATTCTGGTGGGTCACACTGGGCCAAAAGACGTGCACGGCATGCGACGCGTGGTTGATCTTTATGATGCCAAGGCCGATGCCGAGGCGGTTTTGTCGGCCATAGGCGCACCGGCCAAAGCACAGATTTTGCGCGGTGTGCAGAACTGGTGGCACCCGGGGCGCTCTGGCAAGGTGTGTTTGGGGCCTAAAAAAATCATGGCCGTATTTGGTGAATTGCATCCAAAAATATTGGCGGCAATGGACGTGAAAGGTCCGGTTGTCGGCTTTACAGTCTTTTTAGAAGAGCCGCCGTTTGCGCGCAATAAAAAGACCACCCGTGCGGCGCTTGGCCTGAAGGATTTGCAAGCCGTCGAGCGTGATTTTGCCTTTGTGGTTGATGCCGAAGTCGAGGCGTTGAAGCTGGTGAATGCGGCTGCTTCGGCTGATATGAAGCTGATTGAAAATGTCCGCGTATTTGATGAATTTATCGGTGGATCGGTTGGCGAAGGCAAAAAATCTCTGGCCATATCCGTGCGGTTGCAGCCGGTAGATAAAACCCTGACGGACAAAGACATTGCAGATGTTTCGCAGAAAATCGTGGCCAAGGTTGCCAAGGCAACGGGCGGCGAATTGCGGGGTTAAAGCAATCATAGCGGCTTAAATATCGCAAGCCCGAGCATGGTGCGCCTTGTAAATACAAGCTGATGATGGCGATTTTGCCTGTTATGCAGCTGCTGGGCAAGGTGCCATTTGTGAAAATACGACCGGTTCGGGAATTTGAAAATGCAATAGAGCAGACGGATTTTACGGTGGTGGAAACCGGAAGTTATCCGGTCAAACCCCCGTCACGTTTTATTGTGGCGCGCAAATAAACATTTCGGTCTTGGGTTCTATTCCGGTTTTCGCTAAACAGATTTTGAAAACAAATGAGGTACCCAATGACATTAAAAGTCTATCTTTCCGGCGAAATCCACACCGATTGGCGCGCGCAAATTATCCAAGGGGCCAAGGGGCTGGATGTGGCATTTTGCGCACCCGTGACCGATCATGATAAATCGGATGATTGCGGTGTTACAATTATGGGTGCCGAGCCTGACAAGTTTTGGCATGACAATAAAGGTGCCAAGCTGAACGCGATCCGCACCCGCAAAGGTATTGCCGACGCCGATGTTGTGGTTGTGCGTTTTGGTGAAAAATATAAGCAGTGGAATGCGGCTTTTGATGCCGGCTATGCGGCCGCTTTGGGTAAATCGTTGATTGTGTTGCACGGGGCTGATCATCAGCACGCTTTAAAAGAAGTGGATGCGGCGGCTTTGGCTGTGGTACAGGAACCCGAGCAGGTCGTGCAGATTTTGCGCTATGTTTTGACGGCTGAATTGGGCTAGGGTTCCGGTAAACGGAGATCTGATGGTTTATGATTATGTGATTGTTGGCGGTGGCTCGGCTGGCTGTGTGCTGGCGGCGCGTTTGTCTGAAAACCCCAGACTAAAAGTGTGTTTGCTGGAAGCAGGCGGCGGTGGAGACAGCCTGCTAATCCGCGCGCCTGCCTTGGTTTCTGCCATGGTGCGCGGCAAACCGAAAATCAACAATTACGCCTTTAAAACCGTGGCTCAGCCGGGCCTGAACGGGCGGCGCGGGTATCAGCCGCGCGGCAAGGCGCTGGGCGGTTCAAGCGCGATTAACGTGATGCTTTATCTGCGTGGTCACAGGCGCGATTATGATGGCTGGGCGAAATTGGGCTGCACTGGCTGGGCTTGGGATGATGTTCTGCCCTATTTCAAAAAATCCGAAGAAAATACGCGGGGCGAGGATGATTTGCACGGCGTGGATGGCCCGTTGCAGGTGACGGATCAAAACGCGCCGCACGAAATATCGCGCGCTTTTGTTGATGCTGCGCAAACGGTGAAAATCGGGCGAAATGATGATTTTAACGGACCACGGCAAGAGGGTGCGGGGCTGTTTCAGGTGACGCAATTCAGCGGTGGGCCAAAGAAGGGCGAGCGCTGTTCGGCTGCGGCGGCCTATTTATTTCCGGCAATGAAGCGCGATAATCTGACTGTGATCACCAAGGCGCAAGCCTCAAAGGTGATTTTTGAGGGCAAACGTGCGGTTGGAGTGGCTTACAATAAAAATGGTCAGCATCATGTGGTTGCAGCAGGGCGCGAGGTGATTTTGTCGGCTGGCGCATTTGGCTCGCCGCAGTTGTTAATGCTGTCGGGGGTGGGCGCGGCTGGCGAGATTAAGCGCCATGGCATCGAAATGGTGGCCCAGCTGAACGGTGTTGGTAAAAACCTGCAAGATCATCTGGATTATACGGTTTCGTATCGATCAAAGCGTCGCGATGTAACCGGTGTTAACCCGATTGGCCTGACCAAACTGGGGCTGGCCGGTTTGAAATGGTGGAAAACCGGCCAGGGGCTGTTTACCACGCCTTATGTCGAAGCCGGCGCATTTTTTCGAACCGATCCGGCGCTGAAACAGCCGGATATGCAGCTGCATTTTATTACCGGAATTGTCGATGATCACATGCGCAAAATGCGCTACCGGTTTGGTTATAGCTGCCATGTGTGTTTGCTACAGCCCAAAAGCCGGGGCACGGTGACAATTCGTAGCGCGGATCCCGCTGCCACGCCCAAAATTGATCCGCAGTTTTTGTCCGTGCCTGATGATTTGACCAAACTGGCGCAAGGGGCGCGAGTAATGGAGCAGTTGTTGGTGTCTGATCCCTTAACCCCTTGGAGGGGCAAGGTTTATTATCCGCATGATGGCAGCGATGCGGGGCTTGAGGCAATGATACGCAACCGTGCCGATACGGTTTATCACCCTGTTGGCAGCTGCCGGATGGGGGTTGATGAAATGGCCGTGGTTGACCCTGAATTGCGGGTGCGCGGCGTGTCCGGATTGCGGGTGGTGGATGCGTCGATCATGCCGAAAATTGTGGGCGGCAACACCAATGCGCCCACAATTATGATTGCCGAAAAAGCCGCCGATATGATCCTGAGCGGTTAGTCTCTGGGGGGGCGTTTCATCCCTGCCTGAACTGCAGGCCGCTTAAGAAACCGGTCCAGATATGCACCGACATGTTTCAGATCATCCCAGCCGACAGCATCGCCTGATTTATACATATCGCGCACAATCCGCAGCCAAGGGGCAATGGAAATATCGGCAATGGAATATTCGCCACAGACCCAGTTTTTTCCCTCAAGTTGTTTGTCCAGAACCTGCAACAGACGGGCGCTTTCATCGATAAACCGTTTGGCGGGGCGGGGGTCTTCGATTTCTTTACCGGCAAAAAAGGTGAAATAACCCAGCTGGCCAAGCATCGGACCCAAACCGCCCATTTGCCACATCACCCATTGCAACACCTCAAGGCGTTTCACCGCACCCGTGGGCAGTAATTTTCCGGTTTTTTCAGCCAGATAAATCAGGATTGCACCGGATTCAAACAGCCCGACGGGTTTGCCGTCCGGTCCGTCCGGGTCAATGATTGCCGGAATTTTATTGTTCGGACTAAGCGAGAGAAATTCCTCGGTGAATTGGTCGCCGTCACCAAAAGAAACTTTATGGGCATCATAAGGCAGGCCCAGTTCTTCAAGCATAATCGAAACCTTAACCCCGTTTGGAGTGGGAAATCCGTAATACTGGATATTGGCGGCATTTTCAGGCGGCCAGCGTTTTGTAACAGGGTATCCGGATAAATCGGTCATAGCTAATTCTCCATTTGGTTGC
>DOHJ01000150.1:38714-49774 GCA_003535335.1 Paracoccaceae bacterium
CGGTTGGTTGCGGGGAAACTATAACCATAACTCCCCCTGAAATAATAGTTACAAAAGCGTTCATTTTAATGATATTGAATGTGTGTATGTGCACAAAAGCTAAATATCCAGCCACTGCATTAAACTGGAAAAGGGACAGTATATGTTAAAAGAGTTCAAAGATTTCATCGCCAAAGGCAACGTCATGGACATGGCCGTTGGTATCATTATCGGGGCAGCTTTTACAGCGATTGTAACATCGTTGGTAAAAGATCTGATCAACCCGATTATCGGTTTGTTTATGGGCGGCGTTGATCTGGTCAATAACTTCTTTGTTATTGGTGGTGACGGCACTAAATTTGAATCACTCGAAGCGGCCAGAGAAGCAGGCGCGGCTGCGTTTGCCTATGGTTCATTCATCATGGCAATCATCAACTTCGTGATTATCGCGTTTGTTGTGTTCATGTTGGTTCGCTATGTGAACAAAGCAAAAGAAGCGGCCGAAAAAGAAGAAGCGGCCGTCGAGGAAGCACCGGCAGGCCCTACCGAGTTGGATCTGTTGAAAGAGATTGCAGAATCTCTGAAAAAGTAAGCCTCAGCTGAAAAATCAATGAAAGGCCCGCCTGCCAGTGGCGGGTCTTTTGTGTTATTTGATGGCAAGTGTCGGCGACAGCACATCAATGCCCAGTGCCTGACCAACTGCGTAATATGTCAGTTGACCCGCATGCACATTCAAACCGGCCAGCAGGCGGGGATCATCGGCGCAGGCCTGTTTCCAACCCTTGTCCGCCAGCGCCAACATAAACGGCATAGTGGCATTTCCCAGCGCAATTGTAGCGGTTCGGGCAACGGCACCGGGCATGTTGGCAACGCAGTAATGCATGATGCCATCCACATCATAAACCGGATCCTGATGGGTGGTGGCGCGGGATGTTTCAAAGCAACCACCCTGATCAATCGCCACATCGACAATGGCCGCACCCGGTTTCATTTCGGCCAGCTGTGCGCGGTTAATCAGTTTAGGTGCGGCAGCGCCGGGCACTAAAACAGCGCCGATAACCATATCGGCATCGCGCACCAGATCAATAGTGTTGCCGGCACTGGCATAACTGTTTTTAAAATCACGGCCGAACACATCATCCAGATAACGCAAGCGCGGCAATGAGCGATCAAGCACCGTCACATCCGCCCCCATTCCGGCCGCAATACGTGCCGCATGGGTGCCAACCACGCCGCCGCCAATCACCACAACGCGGGCGGGGCCAACGCCGGGCACGCCGCCCATCAAAACACCGCGCCCGCCATTGGCCTTTTGCAATGTCCACGCGCCAACTTGCGGGGCCAGACGGCCTGCAACTTCGGACATCGGCGCAAGCAGGGGCAGTGCGCCATTTGCACCGGTAACCGTTTCATAGGCAATGGCGGTGCAACCACTGGCCAGCAAATCACGGGTTTGGTCCGGGTCGGGTGCCAGATGCAGGTAGGTGAACAGCAGCTGACCGTGGCGCAGCATTTTGCGCTCATTGGCTTGGGGTTCTTTCACTTTGACGATCATTTCCGCGGTTTTGAATATTTCAGCAGCTGTGCCACGTATTTCGGCACCGGCTGCGATATAATCGGCATCCGGAAAACCGGCGCCGGTTCCGGCCTCGGTTTCAATCACCACCTTATGGCCGTGCGCCACTGCTTCACCGGCTGCATTGGGTGTGATCCCGACGCGGAATTCTTGCGGTTTAATTTCTTTCGGGCATCCTATGATCATAGCGTTTCCTTCTTGACTACTATTCCCGTCTATTTGGCGGCGCACGCAATTGCTTTGAAAATAAGCTGGTGTTTTAATGAAATATTAGTAGTATCTTCGAATATTTTCTAAAAAATTAGCAGGAATCGCGACTAAATGGAAATTGACAGTATAGATTGCCGAATACTGAATGCATTGCAAAAGCGCGGCCGGATGTCGAATGCGGATTTGGCGGAAAAAATTAACCTGTCTGCATCGGCGTGTCACCGGCGGGTGCAGCGGTTGGAGGCCGATGGCTATATCAAGGATTATGTGGCCTTGCTGGATCCGCGCAAATTGGGAAAACCATCGACAATTTTTGTCGAAATTACCCTGTCGGGGCAGGCGGATGAGCTGCTGGAGGCCTTTGAGCGGGAGGTGGCGCGTGTGCCGGATGTTTTGGAGTGCCATTTGATGGCGGGGACGGCGGATTATTTATTGAAGGTGGTGGCAACCGATACCGATGATTTTGCCCGCATCCACCGTCGCTATTTGGCACGCCTTCCGGGGGTTGCGCAGATGCAGTCGTTATTTGCGTTAAGAACAGTGTTTAAAACTACGGCATTGCCGATTTAAGAGAATTTATGCCTCCGGCGGGGATATTTAAGAACAGTAATGGGTTAATTTGGTTCGATGAGTGTGACGATATCGGCCATGATTTTATTTAGCTCAAAATCTTTTGGTGTGTAAACACGGGAAATGCCGGTGTTCAGCAGGGTTTTGGCGTCGTCTTCGGGGATGATTCCGCCAGCAATAATCGGGATATGGGCAAGGCCTGCATCGTTCATTTCCTTGACCAGCTGTTGCAAAAGCGGGATGT
Source organism: Paracoccaceae bacterium (assembly GCA_003535335.1). GTDB lineage: Bacteria > Pseudomonadota > Alphaproteobacteria > Rhodobacterales > Rhodobacteraceae > Profundibacter. The sequence continues at coordinate 41,294 of DOHJ01000150.1, forward strand.
GCGAGCCTGACAGGATCGAAAGCCCCACCACATGCGGATTTTCGCGAATGGTGGCGGCGACGATTTCGGCTGGGGTTAAACGGATGCCTTCATAACTAATATCCATGCCGCAATCACGGGCACGGGTGGCGATTTGTTCGGCTCCGTTTGAATGACCGTCAAGGCCGGGTTTGCCCACCAGCAGTTTCAGGCGGCGGCCCAATTTATCCGAAACCGCGTCAACCATGGCCCGGATTTCCCCTAATCCTTCGGTGCGGTTTGACGGGCTGGAGGATACGCCGGTCGGGGCGCGGTAGCCGCCAAATACATCGCGGATCACATCGCCCCATTCGCCAGTTGTAGCACCGGCGCGCGCCGCTGAAATTGAGGCGGGCATGATGTTTTCGCCGGATTTGGCCGCAGCGCGCAGGCTGGTCAGGGCCGCTTTTACGGCCGCCTCGTCGCGGGTTTGGCGCCACTCCAGCAGGCGTTTGATCTGGTCGGCTTCGGCATCGGCATCAGCAATCATGATCGAGCCGTCGCCAGCCGTGAGCGGGCTTTGGGCGGCCTCGGTCCAGCGGTTTACCCCGACCACGGTGGTGTCGCCGGTTTCGATCTGGCCGATGCGTGTTGCGTTTGATTGAACCAGTTGGGATTTCATGTATTGGATCGCCTCAATCGCCCCGCCCATGCTGTTAATCCGGGCCAGTTCAGCCCGCGCACCGGATTTCAATTCGTCGACTTTGCGCTCAATCGCCGGATTGCCATCAAACAGATCGTCATATTCCAGCAGGTCGGTTTCATAGGCTAAAATTTGTTGCATTCGCAGCGACCATTGCTGATCCCATGGGCGCGGCAGGCCCAATGCCTCGTTCCAGGCCGGCAGTTGCACGGCGCGGGCGCGGGCGTTTTTGGATAGGGTAACGGCCAGCATTTCAATCAGGATACGGTAGACATTATTTTCTGGCTGCTGTTCGGTCAGGCCCAGCGAATTAACCTGAACCCCGTAACGAAAGCGGCGGAATTTCGGATCTGTGACGCCATAACGATCGCGGGTGATTTCATCCCACAGCTCGACAAAAGCGCGCATTTTACAAAGCTCGGTGACAAAGCGGATACCTGCATTTACAAAGAACGAAATGCGCCCGACCATGGCTGGAAAATCTTCGGTCGCTACTTTATTTTGCAGATCATCCAGAACGGCCGTGGCTGTGGCCAGTGCGAATGACAGCTCTTGTTCCGGTGTCGCGCCCGCCTCTTGCAAATGATAGGAACACACGTTCATCGGGTTCCATTTTGGCAAATGCTGGCGGGTATAGGCCGCGACATCGGTGATCATGCGCAAAGAGGGTTTGGGCGGACAAATATAGGTGCCACGCGACAGGTATTCCTTGATGATATCATTTTGCACCGTGCCTTTTAGTGCGCTAACATCGGCACCCTGTTCCTGGGCGGCAGCGATATAAAGCGCCAGCAACCAGGGCGCGGTGGCGTTGATTGTCATCGAGGTGTTCATCTGCTCAAGCGGGATATCGGCAAACAGGCTGCGCATATCGCCAAGATGATTGATAGGCACGCCGACCTTGCCCACTTCGCCACGGGCCAGAATATGATCGCTGTCATATCCGGTTTGGGTCGGCAGATCAAAAGCCACAGACAGGCCGGTTTGGCCCTTGGCCAGATTGCTGCGATAAAGCGCGTTTGAGGCCGTTGCCGTAGAATGCCCGGCATAAGTGCGAAACAGCCACGGCCTTGGTTGGGGGCGGGGTTGGTTGGATGTGGGCATGTGGGGTGACCTTAATTGGGGTGCCTGATGTGAATATAATTGCAAAGGCAATATTGTTGCGCAAGTTATAAATCGTTCGGAATATAATTACGTTGCGACCAAATAATTCAATACCGACTAGACCTGCAAAGCATTTCCTGAAACTCTGCTTTAATGAACAGACTGGTTGAACTTCCTCTTTGGTTATTGCTGCTGATCGTTGGATTTGCGATTTTTTCGGCACTGGAACGGGTGCTGGTGCCATCGGTGCGCTGGTTTTTCCGCCGCCGGATGGAACGGGCTGTGGCCCGCATGAACACCAAGCTTGAGCGCCCGATCGAGCCGTTCAAACTGGCGCGTCGCCATGATATGATCCAGCGGCTGATTTATGACCCCAAAGTAACCGAGGCGATTGTGCAGCACGCTAAAACCGAAGCTGTGCCTGAAAACGTGGCCTTTGAAACCGCGCGGCGTTATGCGCGTGAAATTGTGCCGTCGTTTAGTGCTTCGATCTATTTTGGTATTGCGTTGCGGGCATCCCGCTGGTTGTCGCGCAGTTTGTACCGTGTGCGTTTGGGTCATTTCGATCAGGCCGCAATTGAGGCGATAGATAAAGACGCCACGGTGATTTTTGTGATGAACCATCGTTCAAATATGGATTATGTTTTGGTGACGTATCTGGCCGCCGAACGCTCGGCGCTGTCTTATGCTGTGGGCGAATGGGCCCAAGTCTGGCCGTTAAAACACCTGATCCGCGCCATGGGGGCGTATTTTATCCGGCGGGGGTCGCGCAACCCGCTGTATCGCAAGGTTCTGGCCCGCTATGTGCAAATGGCAACCGCGGGCGGGGTGACGCAGGCGGTGTTTCCCGAGGGCGGTCTTAGCCTTGACGGAACAGTTGGCGAACCCAGGCTGGGGTTGCTGAATTACGTGGTTTCAGGGTTTGAGCGCGATGGCGGTCGCGATGTGGTTTTTGTGCCGGTGGCGCTGAATTATGACAGGGTGCTGGAGGACCGGATTTTGATTTCGGCTGCCCATAAGAAGGCGCGAAAATTCAAGTTTAGCCTGTTAAAAATGCTGGGGTTTATTGGTCGTCAAATTAAATTTAAATTGATGGGGCGCTACCACCGGTTTGGTTATGCTTCGGTTGGTTTTGGCGCACCGTTAAGTTTGCGGGAATTCATCAAAACCTGCCCTGAAAATGTAACCGAATGCGTCGCGAATGCGGTTATGGCGCGGGTGCGAGATGTGGTGCCCGTGTTGCCGGTGCCCTTGGTTGCAACTGTGATGTTGACCGCCAAGGCGGCAATGGACAGCCAACAGGTTGCGACCGCTGTGACCGAATTGGCCGAGCAGATGCGAGCAAAAGGTGCGCATATCCACGTGCCGCGTGATAGCCTGGATTATGCCGCAGAAATTGGGCTAAAAATGTTAACCCTGCGCCATATGATAGTTGAGGATGAGGGGAAATTCAGCGCTGCTCAAGGTGAATTTTCTGCACTGGAATTTTATGCAAGCTCGATTGCTCATCTTAAATAACTGCAATTGCTAAATAGGCGCAGGTTATAAATATTACGCCCAAAGCTAACTTTGATTTCAAAATTTGCGCAACATGCGTGCGCGTTCAATAGCAGGCAACCTGACAATAAAATCGTCAGGTTTTATATCTATATTTAACAAATTCCTGACGCAATCACGCCGCAAATACTGGTTATTATTAACGGAATAATTATGGACTTAGTTTAAGTTGCTGTTTTCCACATAGTTTTTATATGAAAAGAATTCATAAAATGCCAGCAGGAACATACACTTACACTCTGTATACAATTACCGGAAGCGGCAATGGTACTTTTACGGTTACCGGATCGTTCACGGTGACGGTTTATGATTCCGATGATAATTTTGGTGTTGGTGATGATCAGATTGATAACAATAGCACCTCAGAAACAGGTGCAGCACCAGTGATCCAGTCACTTGGGGCTGGCGCACCTGCTGGTTGGAATGTTGGTGACACATTTTATTATGGCGGCTCTCGCGGCATCGAGGCAGGATCGCCGACAGATGATTTTCTGATCCCCAAGGTTGATGGCGCATGGCAAACAACGACTGCATTATACAGCCTGCCCGGCGCATCTGTGCCGTTGGTGGTTGGGCAAACCTATTCCAGAGATGGTGCGGCAGGAAATGTGCACCAGGAGGTCTTGCCGTGCTTTGTTTCGGGCACACATATCCTAACCCCGCAAGGCGAAACAACGGTTGAAAATTTATCTGTTGGCGATTTGGTCAACACGATGGATCACGGTTTGCAGCCAATTTTATGGATCGGTTGCAGTACGCGTGTCGCAAAAGGCGCTATGGCACCAATTCTGTTTCAAAAAGGCGCAATTGGCAATTCGCGTGACCTGCTGGTGTCGCCGCAACACAGGATGCTGGTCAGAGACTGGCAGGCTGAATTATTGTTTGGCGAAAACGAAGTTTTGGTGCCCGCCAAAGCCCTGATAAATGATCAGACCGTGCGGCGTAAAACTGGCGGAATGGTTTGCTATTATCACATCCTGTTTGACAGCCACGAGATTGTTTTTTCCGAAGGAATTCCGAGCGAGAGTTTTAAAGCGAACGATAAAAACATCTCGGGGTTTGATGCCGATTGCCGCGATGAAATATTGGAGCTATTCCCCGAACTGGGGCTGCCTAACTTCTGTGCTCATAACCGAGATGCCAGAATGAGCCTGAAAACCAAAGAAGCGCAGTTGTTAACAAAAATGATGTGCTGACCTATGATTCTAGGCGTCGCATGCAATTTGCGACGTAATAATATTATTCAGACGTTACGTTCTGGGTTGCATTATTGCGCCTCCAATCGTACTTCCAAAACCAGATGGATGATAATTTGATGCTGGAAACCGGCTATTGGAGGCTCTTATGGCGACTGAAAACAATGCTGAAACCCTAACATATTCGGCACCAAAAAAAGATTTATACGCGGTTGGTGAAATGCCGCCGATGGGGCATGTGCCAAAGCAAATGTATGCGTGGGCGATCCGGCGGATGCGCCACGGCGAACCTGATACGGCCATGTTGCAAGAGGTCGTGGACACCCCCGAAATCGACAGCCACGAAGTGCTGGTTCTGGTGATGGCCGCCGGGGTGAATTATAATGGCATCTGGGCCGCCCTTGGCACGCCCGTTTCCACCTTTGATGTGCATGGCGCGGATTACCACATTGCCGGATCGGACGCTTCGGGCATTGTTTGGGCTGTGGGTGACAAGGTCAAAAGCTGGCAGGTTGGCGACGAGGTTGTGATCCATTGCAATCAGGATGATGGCGATGATGCGGAATGTAACGGCGGCGATCCGATGTTTTCACCCAGCAACAGGATTTGGGGTTACGAAACGGCGGACGGATCATTTGCCCAGTTTACCCGCGTGCAAGCCCAGCAATTAATGCCGCGCCCCAAACACCTGACGTGGGAACAAAGCGCCTGTTACACGCTGACTTTGGCCACGGCTTACCGGATGTTGTTTGGCCATCAGCCGCATGATTTGAAACCGGGCCAGAACGTGCTGGTTTGGGGGGCGTCGGGCGGTTTGGGATCCTTTGCGATCCAGCTGATTAACACGGCCGGCGGCAATGCGATCGGGGTGATTTCCGACGAATCAAAACGTGATTTTGTCATGGATCTGGGTGCAAAAGGCGTGATTAACCGCAAGGATTTCAATTGTTGGGGCCAAATGCCAACCGTGAACACCCAGAAATATAAGGACTGGTTCACAGAGGTGCGAAAATTCGGCAAGGCGATCTGGGATATTACCGGCAAGGGCAACAATGTCGATATGGTGTTTGAACACCCGGGCGAAGCCACCTTTCCGGTTTCGGTTTTTGTCTGCAAAAAAGGCGGCATGGTGGTGATTTGCGCCGGCACCACGGGTTATAATCTGACCATGGACGCGCGTTATTTATGGATGCATCAGAAAAAAGTGCAAGGCAGCCATTTTGCCCACCTGAAACAGGCGGCTGCGGCCAATCAGCTGATGATCGAGCGTCGGCTTGATCCGTCGATGTCCGAGGTGTTCAGCTGGGCCGATATTCCGGCTGCGCACATGAAAATGTGGAAGAACCAGCATAAACCGGGCAACATGGCGGTGCTGGTGCAGGCACCGGTTACGGGATTGCGCACGCTTGAGGATGCGCTGGCCGCTGTTGATTGATCTGGTTTCTTGAATGGGCTGGCTGTAAGGTCGGCCCATGACAGGCAACATTGTAACATTTTCCGAAGATCAGGCCGAGGCCTATGACCGCATCACAGAATTGTTGCGCGGCGCGGGCGTTGATCTGGACAACAGCATCCTGACGCCGCAGGCCGATGGCGATGACAGCGTTTTGGCGGTGGTTGGCAAGGCGGGTTCTGGCAAAACCTTGCTGTTGGCCCGCCTTTACGAGGCATTGCAAGAGGCCGGCATTGATATTATTTCGGGCGATTACGAATCCAAACGTCGCAGCGCCAAACGCACCTTGGCAATTTTGGCACCGACCAACAAGGCGGCAAGTGTTTTGCGTAATCGCGGCGTGCCCGCAACCACCATTCACCGCATTCTTTACACGCCGCTTTATGATCCTGAATATGAAAAAATCGCCGAATGGCTGGCGGGGCGCGGCGAGCAGCCTGAAATCGAAGGCTTGACCCAAGCCGCCTTGGAGCGGGCCACGCTGTTTTATGCCTCCAACAAATCCATTCCGGGTGCTTTTGCCGCCGCAGGCTTGCGCGGATCAGACTTTATCATCGGCTGGAAACGCCGCGATGAGGCGCTGGACATCGGTTTTGTTGACGAAAGTTCAATGCTGGATGAAAAGCAACTAAATGATTTAAAAGAGATTTTCCCAACCTTGGTGTTGTTTGGTGATCCGGCCCAACTGGCGCCTGTCGGGCAATCCGGCGAAATGGTTTTTGATAACTTCAAAGGCGATCAAAAGCTGACCTTGCACCGCATTCACCGACAAGACGCTGGCAACCCGATCCTTGATCTGGCCCATGCGTTGGGTGACGAAAGCCTTAGTTTTCAGGATTTCGAGCGCATGATCGAAGAGGCCTCGCGCAAAGACGACCGTGTGGTTTTCGCCCGCCGTGTCGAGGCCGATATGATGGCGCGCTCTCCGGTTCTGGTCTGGCGCAACAAAACCCGGGTGCGCCTGATACAGGCCTTTCGCAACGCTTACGGTGCGCCACCCGATGAATTATTGGCCGGCGAGCCGCTGATTTGTGATGGCATTGAGCTGCCGGTAAAACACCGTAAAAAACGCATTGATCTTGAGGCGCGCGGTCTGATCAAAGGCGCGCAGGTGGTTTACATGGGGCCGGGAAAACGGGCCGGTTTTTCGCGTCTGCACGTGCTGGGAGCGGAGGATCCGCAAGTATCGGCCGCCTCGATTATCAAAATCGAAATACCGGATCAGGAAGAGCCGTTCATTCCCTTCGCCGCCCGAATGGGGGCCGCGTTTTTGCACGGTTCAGCCGTCACAATCCACAAATCCCAAGGCTCGCAATGGCCGGATGTGCAGGTTTTCGGACCCGACCTGTTCGTTGCGGCGCGGGTGGGGCGCATCGAGGCTGGACAGGCATTGTGGAAACGGCTGGCCTATGTGGCAATCACGCGGGCGCAAAACCGGCTGTTTTGGGTCACGCGCAACATGCTGGCACGACCGACATCTGCCTTAACCATTGCCGATTTGCGCGCCGCAGCACCGGTGCCTTTGTCGCTAAAGGAAGAAGAACAATGAGCCAAACAATTATCATCACCGGGGCCAGTTCCGGAATTGGCGCGGCCACGGCCAAGGTGTTTTTAAATGCGGGCTGGCAGGTGGGGTTGATTGCACGAAGGCAAGATGTGCTGGAAAAAGTCGCGGCGGGCCACGCAAATGCGCATATTCTGGTGGCCGATGTTACGGATGAAACTGCGCTGCGGGTTGCATTTGAACGGTTTGCCAAGGCAGCTGGCCGGCTGGATGTGCTGTTTAACAATGCGGGCATGGTCGGGCCCAGCGGTTTGATCGACGAAATACCGCTGGATCAATGGCGCGCAACCGTTGAATTAAACCTGACCGGCATGTTTTTGGCGGCACGTTTTGCCTTTGGCCAGATGCGGGCGCAATCGCCACAGGGTGGGCGGATTATTAATAACGGATCCGTTTCGGCCCAATCCCCGCGCCCCGCCACGGTTGCCTATTGCAGCACCAAACACGCCATCACCGGCCTGACCAAATCGCTGTCTCTGGATGGTCGTGCCTTTGATATTGCTTGCGGGCAGATTGACATTGGCAATGCACAAACCGAATTGCTGCAACAGCTGAACGCCAAAACGCTTGCTGCCAATCCGGCTGCGGATATGCCTGAAATGATGGATGTGGCAATTGCTGCGGATGCGGTGTTGCAAATGGCCTCTCTGCCGTCAGAAGCAAACGTTCAGTTCATGACCGTTATGGCAACCAAAATGCCGCTGGTCGGGCGCGGTTAACGCCGCCGCAGCTGATCCAAAGCCCGCGACCAGCCACCGGGGCTGACCACGAATGACAACAGAAATCCGGTTACAAATCCGGCGATATCGGCAATCCAGTCTGCCCCGCCACCGAAAAATACCCCGAATATCAGCTGGATAAACAGTAAAAATCCGATCAGGGTAAAAGCGCGCATTTTATTGGCCCCGTGCGCCGCCAGATCAACCCAAAGCAAAAATGTAAACGC
>DOHJ01000150.1:50116-50709 GCA_003535335.1 Paracoccaceae bacterium
TCAGCCCGTAAACCGCCGGATAAGCCCCGACCAGCGCCACGCGGCTGTCGATGATCAGACCGTAAACCACAGCGCCGATAATGCTGGAGGCAAAGAAAACCAGCAACACAGCCCACCAGCGAAATATCTCGCCGACAAATTTGCCAAGCGCCAGCAAAAGCACGCAGGCAAATATCATATGAGTGAACGAAACGTGGATGAACGCATAGGTTACAAAGCGCTGTAAATGTTCAAGCGGAAAGCGCCCCGTTTCGATCATGCGGCTGACCAGAAAACCGGAAATGCCATAATCGCTAATCATTTCAGGATGGTGGTCAACGCCGCTAATCCCGCCCAAAAAACCCAGCTTCCAGATATAATGCATGGCCTCGACGCCAAAAATAACCAGTGCCAGCAATACCACAACCGGCGGTATCGGGTTCACGGGGGATGTGTTTGGATTACTGCTCATTTTTGGCTCCTTTGGTTGACGGCCACACGCCCTGTGGTTAAGCGAAACGCAACGATATATCCAGCCAGTGAAATTAAATTGGAGAATTATTATGACAGAGGTGGTCCAAACATCTCGTGCTGATGGCACAGAACACAAAAAA
>DOHJ01000150.1:51036-56252 GCA_003535335.1 Paracoccaceae bacterium
AGAACACAAAAAACGGGTTTTTTCCGGCATTCAGCCCTCGGGTGGTTTGACGTTGGGCAATTATCTGGGCGCGATTAAACGCTTTGTTGAAATGCAGGACAGTGGCATTGAAACGATTTATTGCATGGTTGACCTGCACGCCATTACCGTCTGGCAGGACCCGGATAAATTGCGCCACGCCACCCGCGAATTATGCGCAGGCTACATTGCGGCCGGTCTGGATCCGGCCAAATCGACCCTGTTTAACCAATCTCAGGTTTCTGCCCACGCCGAACTGGGCTGGATTTTTTCCTGTGTTGCGCGCATGGGCTGGTTGAACCGGATGACCCAGTTCAAGGATAAGGCCGGCAAGAACCGCGAAAATGCCTCGGTTGGTTTGTTCAGCTATCCAACCCTGATGGCGGCCGATATTTTGGCCTATCACGCAACCCACGTGCCGGTGGGCGAAGACCAAAAACAGCACATCGAACTAACCCGCGATATTGCCGCCAAGTTTAACCATGATTACGGGGTTGATTTTTTCCCGATCACTGAACCCGTGATCGAGGGCGAGGCAACGCGGGTGATGAGCTTGCGCGATGGCTCTAAAAAGATGTCAAAATCCGATCCGTCCGATAACAGCCGCATTAACATGACCGATGATTCCGACAAAATTGCGCAAAAGATACGCAAGGCAAAAACCGATCCTGATGGTTTGCCAAGCGAGGCTAAAGGTCTGGAAGGGCGCCCCGAGGCGACCAATCTGGTGAATATTTATGCAGCTTTGGCTGACATGTCGGTTGATCAGGTTCTGGCAGATGTGGGTGGCAAACAGTTTTCGGAATTCAAGCCGATGTTGTCCGAGCTGGCCGTTGCCAAACTGTCGCCGATTTCGGCCGAAATGGCCCGCCTGATGCAAGCACCGGATGAAATCGACACAATTTTACGCAAAGGTGCCGACAATGCCCGCGCGATTGCCGAGCCGATTTTGGCGGATGTGAAGCGCATAATCGGCATGGTTAACTAAAAAGCAAAGGTTGCAGGAACGCTTTCTCTGGTCCATTGTTACATCAACCAAGGAGAACACCGATGCGTAAATTTCTAGTGGTGCTGGATGAAAGCCGCGAATGTCTGAATGCGATGCGGTTTGCTGCGATGCGCGCAGCCCATACCGGTGGCGGCGTCGAGGTTTTAGCGGTCATTCCGCCGGATGAATTCAACCACTGGATCGGTGTTGGCGATATCATGCGCGAAGAAACGCGCGAGAATATTCAGGTGCATTTCGAGGTTTTTGCAAAATGGATGCGCGACCGGCAGGGTGTTGATCCTGAATTGGTGATCCGCGAGGGTGAGCCGGTTGCCGAAATCTATGCGCAAATTGCCGAGGATACTGAAATTGGCGTTTTGGTTCTGGGGGCGGGCAGTGGTAAAAAGGGTCCCGGTCCGCTGATCTCCAAGTTGATGAAATCTGCCGAAGATTTACCGATACCGATTACCATTGTTCCCGGTAAAATGACAAAAGAACGGCTTGAGGCCATTACGTGATTTAATTTAGAACAGTTCTAAACCCCTTGACAGCCAGCTAACGCAAGCGCATATTTGTGTCCGAGCAATGAGGTATGCAAAATGTTTATCCAAACCGAATCGACCCCAAATCCGGCAACTTTGAAATTTCTGCCCGGCAAATCTGTGCTTGACGCAGGCACCGCAGATTTCCCAACGCTGAAAGATGCGGCAAAATCCCCGTTGGCCCAACGAATTTTTGGGCTTTCCGGCATTAACGGTGTTTTTCTGGGCATTGATTTTATCACCGTGACCAAAGACGATAGTCTGGCATGGGAGCATATTAAACCCGCAATTTTGGGCGCGATTATGGAGCATTACCAGTCCGGTGATGACGCAATTATTGGCGCGGCTGAAAATGCCGGCCATGCCGATCATGATAATGGTGAACATAATGAAGTTATCGTTCAAATCAAAGAGTTGCTGGACACCCGCGTGCGCCCCGCCGTGGCCCAAGACGGCGGTGACATTACGTTTCACGGCTTTGATCAGGGCGTGGTTTATCTGCATATGCAAGGTGCCTGTGCGGGTTGCCCGTCATCGACTGTGACCCTGAAAATGGGCATTGAAAACCTGTTGCGCCATTTCATCCCCGAAGTAACCGAGGTTCGCGCGGTTGAGCTCTGAACCTCTAATTTTGGCTTTTGACACATCCGCCCCGCATGTCGCAGCGGCTTTGTTGTCAGGTGATAAAATAATATCCGAGCGTATTGAGCCGATGCAAAAGGGACAGGCAGAACGCCTGTTTTCGCTCTTGGAAGAGCTTTTGACCGAGGCAAAGATCATGTGGTCCGATTTGAGCGCCATTGGTGTTGGCGTTGGGCCGGGCAATTTTACCGGCATCCGCATTTCTGTCTCTGCCGCCCGTGGCTTGTCCCTGTCGCTGGGCATCCCCGCAGTTGGTGTTTCCAGCTTTGAAGCACAAGCGATTGATCTGGCGCGCCCTGTGACGTCAATCATCGATGCAAGGCGGGAAATGGTGTATATTCAAGAGTTAAGCGAGAGCGCTGAAAGCCTGCCGGAACTGATCAACATGGATGAATTGCTGATCCGAACCAAGGGGTTAAGCACTGTAGGGCCAATGCAAAGCGTTTCGGTTGTGGCCATCGCGCGGATCGCCAAACAGCGTTATACAGAGTGCAATTTAGCCCGCCCAACCCCGCTTTATGTGCGCGCACCCGATGCGGCGCCGCCACGTGATCCGGCCCCTGTTATTTTGCCATGACACCTGACGCGCTTGCAGCGCTGCACGCCAAATGTTTCGAAATGCCGCGCCCTTGGAGTGCTGCCGAATTCAACAGCATGTTGCAGTCTTACGGCGTGTTTTTGAAATCCTGCGAGACGGGGTTTATTTTGGGCCGCGAAGTTGCCGGCGAGGCGGAAATACTGACATTGGCTGTGGATCCGGCGCGACAAAGACAAGGCTATGGCAAGGTTTTGTTAACCATGTTTGAACAAGAGTCCTTGGCGCTATCTGCCCGTGTGGCTTTTTTGGAAGTTGCGGAAAATAACACGGCTGCGTGTGCGCTTTACAGCGCCGCCGGGTATTGCGAATCTGGTCGCAGGCCCGGTTATTACCGCAGCGCAGGTGGTGAAAATATAGCCGCGATAACCTTGCGTAAGGCGCTGATTTGAGTCTGGTTTTAGCAGATTTAGGACCTCTCTGGCAAAAACCGGCTTGAAGTTGTGAACAAAAGCCAGATTGCTATTGACCGCAACCGTCACCTGCTGGCTTAATTACAGATGATCTTTGAAATGATCTGTGCGCTGATCCGGGTTCTGCCCTGTTTGGGCCGCAAACCAATAACTATTTCGGGAGAAAAACATGACCTTCACACAAAAAATCCTTGGCGCGACTGCCACGCTGGCGCTGAGCGCCGGTGCAGCTGCTGCTGATCCTGCCATCATCTTTGATATGGGCGGTAAATTCGATAAATCGTTCAACGAAGCGGCTTATACCGGTGCCAAGAAATGGGCCGACGAAACCGGCGGTAAATTTCGCGACATTGAAATGACCTCCGAGGCGCAACGCGAACAGGCTCTGCGCCGCTTTGCTGAAAAAGGCTTTAACCCTGTGGTCATGACCGGCTTTGCCTTTGGTTCCAGCCTTGATACTGTTGCACAGGATTTCCCTGATACAAAATTTGCCATCATCGATATGGTGGTTAATCAGCCAAATGTGCGCTCGGTTGTGTTCAAGGAACAAGAGGGTTCCTATCTGGTTGGCATGATGGCGGCTATGGCCTCTAAAACCGGCACGGTCGGCTTTATCGGTGGCATGGATATTCCGCTGATTCAGGCCTTTGCCTGCGGTTATGCCCAAGGTGTAAAAGCGGCTAATCCCGATGCTAAAATTATTCAGAACATGACAGGGACCACCCCTGCCGCATGGAATGATCCGGTGAAAGGTGGCGAGCTGACCAAAGCCCAGATTTCAAAAGGCTCTGACGTGGTATTTGCTGCGGCTGGCGGCACTGGCGTTGGTGTGCTGCAAACTGCTGCTGACAACGGCATTCTGGCAATCGGTGTGGATAGCAACCAAAACCACCTGCATCCGGGCACGATGCTGACCTCGATGGTCAAGCGTGTTGATGTGGCTGTTTATAATGCGTTTAAGGCCGGCACCGATCTGAAAACCGGTGTTGTTGACAATCTGGGTCTGGCCGAAGGTGGCGTGGATTTTGCTATGGACGAGCATAACAAAGATCTGGTTTCGGCAGAAATGCTGACCGCTGTTAATGCAGCCAAAGCCAAAATCATTGCTGGCGAAATTAAAGTTCATGACTACAGATCTGATAACACTTGTCCGGTGAAATAATTTCAGATGAGTAGTGAAGACACCAAGGGGCGCCAGGCAACTGGCGCTCCGGCGATTGAACTTATCGGCATTTCCAAGGCCTTCGGTCCGGTGCAGGCAAACAAGGATATTTCGCTGTCGGTGGCGCGTGGCTCGATCCACGGGATTGTGGGCGAAAACGGGGCCGGAAAATCCACCCTGATGTCGATCCTTTACGGGGTTTACAAATCAGACGCGGGCGAAATTTTCATCGGTGGTAAAAAGACCCTGATCCACGATAGCGCGGCCGCAATTGCCGCCGGGATCGGCATGGTGCACCAGCACTTTAAACTGGTTGAAAATTTCACAGTTCTGGAAAATGTTATTTTAGGCATGGAGGATGGCGGGCTGTTAAAGCCGTCACTGGCCAAGGCCCGAAAACTGTTGCAAAAATTGTCTGATGAATATGAATTAAGCGTTGATCCTGACGCCTTGATTGAAAACCTGTCGGTCGGGCATCAGCAGCGCGTTGAAATCCTCAAAGCGCTGTATCGGCAGGCCGATATTCTGATTTTGGATGAACCTACAGGGGTTTTGACGCCGGCCGAGGCAGATCATCTGTTTCGGATTTTGAACGGGCTAAAGGATGAAGGTAAAACCATTATCCTGATCACCCATAAACTGCGTGAAATCATGGAAATTACCGACACGGTTTCGGTGATGCGCCGTGGCAAAATGACGGCAACGGTAAAAACCAAAGACACCAGTCCGGCCCAGCTGGCCGAGCTGATGGTTGGTCGCAAAGTGTTGCTACAAATTGATAAAAAACCTGCCCAACCCGGCGCGCCGATCCTTGAGGTCGAAAACCTGCAAGTCACTGATGACAAAGGTGTTAAAC
>DOHJ01000096.1:0-548 GCA_003535335.1 Paracoccaceae bacterium
GGGGGGAAGCGGTTCTAATTTGAAAATTTATATCGGTTTTTTGCGATATACACTGCTTGCCACATTTTTGAGCAAGCAACCTTAATGCGAGTAAACGAGATTGGAGAAAAAATGAAACATCCTGTAGATATCCATGTCGGAAAACGAGTGCGCCACCGCCGTTGGCTGGTTGGCATGACACAACAACAACTGGCCGAAAAGGTCGGAATAAAGTTCCAGCAAGTTCAAAAATACGAAACGGGTATGAACCGGGTAAGCGCGTCGCGCCTTTGGGATATTTCGGATGCGCTTGATGTGCCGGTCAGCTTTTTCTTTGATGGGCTTGCGGATAACAAAAATAAAGCAGAAACCAACAGCGAAATTCCTCTGGATTTGATGGCTGACAAAGAGGCGTTAGAGCTGGTGCGTTCCTATTATTCAATGCCGGAAGACCAACGCCGCCGCCTGTTTGATCTGGCGCGTGTTCTAAGTAATGCGGCATAAATTCAGCCAATAGCTTGACCTCTGCGATCAAGGCCATATTACTATTTTAGCAAATAGTAAAAGGC
>DOHJ01000096.1:633-4402 GCA_003535335.1 Paracoccaceae bacterium
TTTCTTTGATGGGCTTGCGGATGACAAAAATAAAGCAGAAACCAACAGCGAAATTCCTCTGGATTTGATGGCTGACAAAGAGGCGTTAGAGCTGGTGCGTTCCTATTATTCAATGCCGGAAAACCAACGCCGCCGCCTGTTTGATCTGGCGCGTGTTCTAAGTAATGCGGCATAAATTCAGCCAATAGCTTGACCTCTGCGATCAAGGCCATATTACTGTTTTAGCAAATAGTAAAAGGCGGTGAATAGATGGCAGATCTGGGAAAAGCAGAACAAGATAGCCTGAAGCAGACAGCAAATGCTTTGGCCGATGTGGCGCAGGTGGAAACCTTGCGCCATTTTCGTAGCGCGGATTTGCAGGCCGACAACAAAGAAACCGATAGCTTTGATCCGGTAACAGTGGCTGACCGTGCTGCGGAAACCGCAATGCGCGATCTTTTGGCCAAAATGCGCCCTGATGATGCCATTTTAGGCGAAGAATTCGGTTATACCAAAGGCACAAGCGGGCTGACGTGGGTGTTGGATCCGATTGACGGCACCCGCAGTTACATCAGCGGCACCCCGACATGGGGCGTGCTGATTTCGGTGCGCGATGATAGTGGGCCGTTTTTTGGCATGATCGTGCAACCTTACATCGGCGAGCGTTTCATCGGCGGGCTGGGCGAGGCACGCATGATTGGTCCGCATGGCGAAGTTGCGTTAAAAACCCGCAAAGCCCGGCCGCTGTCGCAATGCCGCATGCTCAGCACGTTTCCGGCTGTGGGCACGCGTGAGGAAAGAGCCGCCTTTGACACGGTGCGCGATCAGGTACAGCTGACCCGTTTTGGCACAGATTGTTACGGCTATGCCATGATTGCGGCGGGGCAGGTTGATCTGGTGGTCGAGGCCGGATTGCAGCCCTATGACGTGCAGGCCCCGATTGCGGTGGTTCAGGCTGCCGGCGGTGTTATCACTGACTGGAATGGAAATCCGGCCCATGAAGGTGGGCGTCTTTTAGCGGCTGCAAACCCCCAAGTTCATGCCGCCGCACTGGAGATTTTGCAAAACGCGCTGAAAGAATAAACCATGCCGGATATCCTGAACGGAACTGCGCTCAATCCAAAAAAAACCTGCGGCCCTGAAGTTCGACTTCATGCCGGTCATTATATCTATTCGTCTATTGGCAACAGTTACTTGGATGGTGAAGCTGATGTATTGCACAAGGGTCTTAACGCTAGGTCTACGCCCTAAGTCAAAGAGTGCTGATTGACCCGCTTGCCGTCAATCCATGTTGCCCTGATCGCCCGATCATCGCCCATCATGATGGTTGGAAACAGCGCTTGCCAGAAATCTTCGGCTTGGGCGTGGCGCTGTGAAATTGCCGGGGTCGAGGCCAGATCAAGCACCACCAGATCGGCCTCTTGCCCCACCGTCAGATTGCCGATTTTATCGTCCAGATGCAGGGCGCGGGCCGATCCTGCCGTGGCCAGCCAGTAAAGCTGGGCTGGGTGTAGCGCAGTGCCGGATAATTGGCCGATTTCATAAGCCGCGGCCATGGTTTTCAGCATCGAAAAGGACGAACCGCCGCCGGTGTCCGTGGCAAGGCCAATGCGATGGCGCGCTGCCATCAACGGACCCATTTGAAACAGGCCAGAGCCGATGAAACTGTTTGAAGTCGGGCAATGGATCAGCGCAGCTCCGGTTTCGCGCAAGCGATCCTGCTCGCGGGCATTCAGGTGAATTGCATGGCCGTAAACCCCGCGCTGACCCAAAAGACCGAATTTTTCGTAAACATCCAGATAATCGCGTGCATCGGGAAATAGATCATTGACCCATTTGATTTCCTCGATCTGTTCGGACAGATGGGTTTGCATCAGGCAATCGGGGTGTTTTTGCCACAAATCCCCCAGCGCTTGCAGCTGCTCGGGACTTGAAGTCGGGGCAAATCGCGGCGTAATCGCATAAACCGCCCGCCCGTTTTTGTGCCATTTTCCCAACAAATCCGCGCTATCGTCATAGGCCGATTGGACCGTGTCGCGCAAAGCCTCCGGCGCGTTGCGATCCATGCAGGTTTTACCGGCCACAATGCGCTGGTTTCTTTTGGCGGCAGCTGAAAACAGCGCGTCAACGCTGGTCGGGTGAATGGTGCAGAAACTGGCAAAGGTGGTCGTGCCGTTTGCTGCGGTCAGGTCCAGATACCGGTTGGCGATTTTTGCGGCATATTCAGGATCACAAAACCGGATTTCCTCGGGAAAAGTATAGGTGTTTAGCCAATCGACCAGCCGCATGCCCCAGCTGGCGATGATTGCGGTTTGCGGATAATGCACGTGGGCGTCAATAAATCCGGCCGTGATCAGGGCATCTCCGTAATCGGTAACAGCGGCCTGCGGGTGGCGACGGCGCAGATCATCGGCCGCCCCGATATCTTTGATCACGGCATTTTCAACCAGCACCGCGCCATTACGTGTGTGTTTGGCGGCCTGTGTAATTGGCTGGTGAAACGGATCGGCTGTAAATCTTAGGGTTTGGCCCAGTAAAAGTGCGCTGTTTTTCATTATTGCCTCGGTTTTTTCCAACATCCAAAGGTAGGGCAAAGAAAGAGTTCTGCAAAGCCCCGATTTTTGCTGTTGTTAAGCCGTGCGATTGGCTATCCTTGGCGCAATAGCGTCAGGAGACAAGCCATGAGCCAGTTACAGCACAAAAAACACGATGGTCTGGACCCGGATTTTGCCTTGGATGGTCTGCGGGTTGAGCAGATTGTTGATGCGGTCGAGGCCGAGGATAGTTTAGAGCTGACCCAGCTATTAGAGCCGCTGCACCCTGCCGATATCGCCGATTTGCTGGAACAAATCAGCAGCAGCCAGCGCCGCGACCTGTTACGCCTTTGGAAGGGCGGGATGGATGGTGAAATTCTGTCGGATCTGGACGAGGGTTTGCGCCGCGAAGTGATCCGGTATCTTGCGCCCGAGGATCTGGCCGAAGCGGTGCGCGATCTGGAAACCGACGATGTGGTTGATCTGGTTGAGGGGCTGGATGGGGCACAAAAAGGCGTTATTTTGCAGGCGTTGGAAGATGCGGATCGGGTGGCGGTTGAGCATTCTCTAACCTATCCCGACGATTCTGCCGGCCGTTTAATGCAGCGTGAACTTGTGATGGCGCCCGATCATTGGAATGTGGGTCAAGCCATTGATTACATGCGAAAAAATGATAATCTTCCGGAGCAGTTTTATCATTTAATTCTGGTTGATGCCGCATTGCACCCGAGCGGATATGTGACGCTGGGCAAGCTGTTGTCGTCGCCGCGCAAGGTAAAATTACAAGACATCACCGAAGACAGTTTCCGCACGATTTCGGTGGCGGAAGACGAAGAGGATGTGGCCTATATTTTCAACCAGTATCACCTGATTTCGGCGCCTGTGGTGGATGATGATGGCCGTTTGATCGGGGTGATTACCATTGATGATGCAATGGAGGTTCTGGATGATGAGGCCGAAGAAGATATCATGCTTCTGGCCGGTGTCGGTGAGGGCAGCCTGAGTGACAGGGTTGTCAGCACCGTCAAACGGCGCTTTCCATGGCTGTTTGTCAATCTGGTCACGGCGATTGTGGCGTCATTGGTGATTGCCCAGTTTGAGCCGGTGATTTCAACCTTTGTGGCGCTTGCGGTGCTGATGCCGATCGTGGCCTCGATGGGGGGCAATGCCGGCACCCAGAGCCTGACCGTCGCGGTGCGCGCGCTGGCCACCAAGGATTTGACCGGCGCAAATGTGTGGCGGGTGATCCGGCGCGA
>DOHJ01000096.1:4745-6079 GCA_003535335.1 Paracoccaceae bacterium
TTTGGTCGGGCTGGTGAACGGAATTATTTTTGCGGTGGTGATGGGGGCCGTTGGTATCTTCTGGTTTGGCATTCCGATGCTGGGTGTGGTGATTGGCGCTGCCATGATTGTGAATTTATTTGTCGCGGGTCTGGCCGGGGTTTTGACACCGGTTTTGTTGGAAAAACTGGATATTGACCCCGCACTTGCTTCGGGGACATTTGTGACGACGGTTACGGATGTGGTTGGATTTTTTGCCTTTTTGGGGCTGGCAACGATGGTGCTATTATGAACGATATCAGCGATCAAAAAGCAGCTGCGCGCAAAGCGGGCTATGAACGGCGCAAACAGGCACATGCGGCCTATCACGGCGATATGGCGCAGGCGCGTTTGCTGGAATTTTTAGAACCCCATGCGGGCAAAACCATATCGGGTTACATGCCGATCAGAACCGAAATTGATCCTTTGGCTGTGATGCGCAAAATGGCCGCCAGCGGTTTTGTAACGGTGCCGGTGATCAAAGGCGCTGGTTTGCCGCTGAAATTCAGGCAGTGGTCTGTAGATTGTGAAATGGTGGCCGGTCCGTTCGGGGCCAAGGTGCCCGCCTGCGGTGAATGGCTGGAGCCCGTGGTGTTGATTGTGCCGCTGATTGCCTTTGATCGCGGTGGTGGCCGGTTGGGCTATGGCGGCGGGTTTTATGACCGCACCTTGCAGATGCTGCGAACGCGGCGCAAAACGATTGCGGTTGGATTTGCTTACGCGGCTCAAGAGGTGACCGATTTGCCTTTGGAAAAAACCGATCAGCCCCTGGATGCGATTATAACAGAACGCGAGACCATTTTGTTCGGGGGCTAAACCGAAGCCTTAATGCATTCGTAATCCGCCATCTATCCTGATAATTTCGCCGTTTAAGTAGCTGTTTTCAATAATAAACGCAGCTAGAGCGGCAAATTCTTCCGGTTTGCCCAGACGTTTGGGAAAGGTCACGTCCACGGCCAGCCCGTCAATAATTTCCTGATCCAGACCTTGCAACATTGGCGTCATAAAAATGCCCGGTGCAATCGCCATAACCCTGATGCAGTTGCGGGCCAGATCGCGCGAAACCGGCAGGGTCAGGCCGGCGATTGCAGCCTTTGAGGCGCCATAGGCGGCTTGGCCCATCTGGCCGTCAAAGGCGGCGATGCTGGCCGTGTTGATGATGACGCCGCGCTCGCCATTTCCATCGGGCGCGTTGCCTGACATTTCAGCCGCAGCAAGGCGCAAAACATTGAAGGTGCCGACCAGATTGATGTCAACGGTGCGCTTAAAGCTGTCCAGCGCGTGCGGCCCGTCACGGCCAACGGTTTTTTCACCGG
>DOHJ01000096.1:6413-7999 GCA_003535335.1 Paracoccaceae bacterium
TTTCACCGGCCACCTGCGTGCCGCGAGCCTCGTCGCGATCAAAAATCACCACTGACGCGCCCGCATTGCACAGCTTTCGTGCGGTTGCCTCGCCAAGGCCAGAAGCCCCGCCCGTGATGATCGCTGCGGTCTGGTCTATCTGCATCGGAGCCTCTTGAGTTAAATGAACACTTGTTCAGATAACGTGTTGCAGCCGCGCTTGTCCAGAGGTTTTGCTACCACCGGCCGGATGCGCCGCCGCCAGAGGAGCTGCCGCCGCCAAAGCTGCTGCCGCGTGATCTGGAGGGTTTGGAAATGCGCGCAATTATGTAGTTATCGGTTTTGTAGTAGCTGCAATAATCACATGTCGTGGTGCGCCGACCCTGACCGGTGGCGGCGCGGCTGGCGCGTTGGGTGACAGAGCGTTTGCGATGCAGTCCGCGTTTTGCACAGTTGGGGCATTTTTTAAAACGGGTGGATGCGCTTGGAAATCTTGTGCGGTTCCTGCTGCTGCCGGGGCAGGCGCACGACATGAAAGGGGTAGGGCGGCCACTCTGAAGCGTCACGAGCCGCGAAAAAGCGCAAAGGGGGTGTTTTCTGCCAAGCAACGGTTGCTTGCTTGCAATGGGTCGCAAAGTTGTTAAAATAAGTCGTAAATTGGCTAAGCGAACAGGCAAATCAACATGATTGAAAAACCTCTGGATATCAATGCGGTCAAAAGCTCGTATAAAATGTGGGCACCGGTTTATGATAAAACCTTTGGGCTAATCACCTCTGCCGGGGCGAAACGTATAATCGGGCATATTAACAAAAGCAGTGGCAAGGTGCTGGAGGTTGGTGTTGGCACGGGTGTTTCGTTGAAACATTACAGCCCGCATTTAAGTGTAACCGGCATTGATGTTTCCAGCCATATGTTGGCCAAAGCCCGCAAGAAAGTCATAAAGCGTGGTTTGGATCATGTGCAAGGCATTCACGAAATGGATGCCCGCCAGATGGAATTTCCGGACAATCATTTCCAGACCGTTGTGGCGATGTATCTGGTTTCTGTGGTGCCTGATCCTGAACAGGTGATTGCCGAAATGGCCCGGGTTTGCAAACCCGGCGGTCAGGTTTTGATCCTGAACCATTTCGCCGCCGAAAAAGGTGTGTTGGCCAAGGCCGAGCGCATCATGGCACCGTTTGCCAGCAAGATCGGGTGGCACTCGGATTTTTCGATCCTGCGGGTGACAGGTGCCGAGCAGCTTGAAATCCAAGAGCAGAAAAAGCAGCCTCCGTTCGGCATGTTCACTTTTTTGCGGATGGAAAAAAAGCCTGCTAATCCGGTCAGGCATTAGGGCGTTCATTTTATAAATCCAAAAGGTTGGCAAATGTGTTGATGTTTTCAGTGTCTCACTGGTGGGGCCTGTCGGCATCAACCGTGTGGGGTCGAAATGTAGGATGCCTCCGGCGGGGATATTTATTGAACAATAATGGGATCATTGGTTTGAGGATTCTGTGCTGGTTGGCTATAGTTGTGAAAACAGGTGAGCGGGTTTGGCTGAAATGGGTAAATATATTGCAAGGTTGATTGTGTTTTTGTTTGCCGGATGGGCCGGCGGGGCGCAGGG
>DOHJ01000096.1:8367-12607 GCA_003535335.1 Paracoccaceae bacterium
GAAATGTCGGGGCTTGCACGGGTTGATCCGGTGGCATCAATCATTCGTGATGACGGGCGAACCGGTTTGGCGATTGATTTGCAGCTTAGTCAGGCGGTGCCGTATCGGGTGTTTACGCTGGATCAGCCAATGCGGTTGGTGCTGGATTTTCGCGAGGTGGACTGGAGCGGGGTTGGCTCTGAAGCGCTGTTAAGTGCGGATCGTCCAAGTGTTTGGGCCAGTGCGGCGCGTTTTGGCATTTACCGGCCGGGCTGGTCGCGGTTGGTGATCGATCTGACCGGGCCAATGCAGGTTCAAACGGCCGAAATGCGCACCAGTCAGGAAACGGGCTTGGCCAGTTTGCAGCTGCGTCTGCAACAGACGGGGCTGGATCAGTTTCAGGCAAAAACCGGATCGCCCGATACTGGCATCTGGAGCCAGCCGGAGGTTGTTGCGCCGGATCGTCAAGCCGGCCAAGGGCCTTTGGTTGTTGTGCTGGATCCGGGGCATGGCGGCATTGATCCGGGGGCGCAACAGCAGGGCGAGGTCGAGGCGCATTTGATGTTGCTTTTTGCCCGTGAGTTGAAAGATCTGTTGACGCGTGACGGTGGATTTACGGTGGTTTTGACCCGCACTGAGGATGTATTTGTACCGCTGGAGCGCCGCGTCAGCATTGCGCATGCGGTTGGTGCGGATGTTTTTATTTCGCTACATGCCGATGCGCTGAGCGAGGGGCAGGCCTCGGGGGCAACGGTTTACACCCTGTCGGAGAGCGCAACCGATGCGGCATCTCAGGCCTTGGCCGAGCGCCATGATCGCAATGATTTGCTGGCGGGGGTTGATTTAAGCGGGCAGGATGATGTGATTGCCGATGTGTTAATGGATCTGGCCCGATTGGAAACTGCGCCACGCGCTGACAATCTGGCCGATCAACTGGTTGTCGGGTTGCAAAGCAATATTGACAGGATGCACAAGCGCCCGCGCCAGTCGGCCGCGTTTTCGGTGCTGAAATCTCCGGATATTCCGTCGGTTCTGATCGAGCTTGGATTTTTATCCGACCCTCAGGATTTACAGAACATCAAATCTGCCAGCTGGCGGGCCAAAGCGGCCGAGGGGATTCGCGCCGCGCTTGTGGAATGGGCCGAAAATGATGCGGCCCGCGCCAGATTAATACGACAGTAAGTTACAATTAATCACAAAATTGGCGCAAAATGGCTGATAATCGGGCATCAGGTTTTGACCCTGAGCTGTTGCGAGCCTATATAACATTTGAAACATCCGACGGAGAGCAACATTGATCAGGGCCGCAGTCTCATTTTTTGGCGCTATTTTTAGCTGGTTAACCATTGCCGTATTTATGGGGGCGCTGGTGCTGGGCGCGGTTTTCTGGATGTATAGCCGCGATTTGCCCAGCCATGAATCGCTGGCCCAGTACACACCGCCGACAATCAGCCGGATTTATTCGGGCCAAGGGCGCATTATCGATGAATTTGCCAAAGAACGCCGCCTGTTTGTGTCCATCGAGGATGTGCCTGATTTGGTAAAACAGGCGTTTATTTCGGCCGAGGACAAGAATTTTTACAGCCACAAGGGTTATGATGTTATGGGCATCGCCAAGGCGGCATTTGATGCGGCGCGCGGTGGGCGGCTTCGCGGGGCTTCGACGATTACCCAGCAGGTGATGAAAAACTTTTTGCTCAGCTCGGACCGTTCGGCCGAACGTAAGATCAAAGAGCTGATTTTGGCGTCAAGGTTAGAGCAAACCTTGAGTAAGGATAAAATCCTTGAACTGTATCTGAATGAAATTTTTCTGGGTCAAAACAGTTTTGGTGTGGCCGCGGCCGCGCAGACATATTTTAATAAGACGCTGGATCAGCTAAAGCCGGAAGAAGTGGCCTATCTGGCCGTTCTGCCCAAGGCTCCGTCGCGCTATCATCCGGTACGGCAACGCGAACGGGCTGTGGGGCGGCGCAATTTTGTGCTGAAAGAAATGTTTGAAAACGGCTATTTAAGTAAGGCCGTTTATGAAACATCCCGCGCAGCCCCGTTAATGTCGGTGCAAAACGGCGACTTTGACAGTTTCAAAAAATCACTGCCGCCGCGGGATTATTTCACCGACGAAATCCGCCGGCAGCTGACCCGCGATTTTGGCGAGGGCGAGTTTTTCTCGGGCGGGCTGAGTATTCGGGCGACAATTGATGCTGAAATGCAAATTCAGGCGGCCGATGCGTTGCGTCGGGGTTTGGAAAAATACGACCGTAGCCGCGGGATCTGGCGTGGCACGGGCAAAACCCTGCCGGCAGAGGCATTGAAGGATGAAACCAGCTGGCGGGCTGCCTTGGCTGATTTGAAAATTTCCCGCGATGTTGATCTGGAAAGCGTTTGGCATCCGGCTGTGGTGCTGGAAGTGACCAAATCAGGGGCGCGTGTTGGCATTGAGTCTGTGAAAGATGCAAACGGTGGCAACTGGGTTCCGGCCAAGGATATGGCATGGGCGCGCAAGCGGGGGGAAAACGGCAAGCTGGGGCCAAAAGGCAAGATTGTGAGCGTTGGAGATGTGGTTCATGTCCGTGCCATGATCAAGGATAGCGATGGTAGTTTTATCCGCTGGACCCTGCGCCAGATACCCGAAGTTCAGGGTGGTTTTATGGCGATGGACGTGCATACGGGCCGTATTATTGCCATGCAGGGCGGATTTTCCTATCAGCATTCGGTGTTTAACCGTGCCTCTCAGGCGATGCGCCAGCCCGGTTCGAATTTCAAGCCGTTCGTTTATGCCGCTGCGCTTGATAGCGGCTATACCCCGGCCACAATCGTGGTGGATGCGCCGATTGAGATTAACACGCCGGACGGGGTTTGGCGGCCGCAAAATGCGTCACACAGGTTTTACGGACCAACACCGCTGCGCACCGGTATCGAGCAATCGCGCAATATTATGACCATCCGGCTGGCCAATGAAATCGGCATGGATGTGGTGGCGGGCTATGGTGAAAAATTCGGCCTGTATGAGCGGATGAAACCGTATTTGGCCAATGCCCTGGGCTCACAAGAAACCACCTTGATGAAGGTTGTCGCCGGTTATGCGATGATTGCCAATGGAGGTGAGCGGATCGAGCCGACATTGGTTGATCGGGTGCAGGACCGCTATGGCAAAACTATTTTCCGCCACGACAAGCGGATTTGCGATGATTGCCAAAGCGCGTCGTTGAAACCCGGTGTTGCGCCGGTGATCCAGTCCAGCCGCAAGCGGGTGATTGATGCGATTACCGCCTACCAGATACGCTCGATGATGCAGGGGGTTGTGCTGCGTGGCACTGCCAAGGGCCGGATTAATCTGGGTGTTCCGGTGGCGGGTAAAACCGGTACTACGAATGATGCCAAGGATGTCTGGTTTACCGGGTTTACCTCTAATATTGTCGCAGGTTGCTATATTGGGTATGACACGCCGCGCCCGTTGGGCAAGGGGGCCTTTGGCGGGTCGATGTGTGCGCCGGTATTTAACCAGTTTATGAAACACGCCACTAAAAAATATGGCGGCGGTAAATTCGCGGTTCCTCCGGGCGGGCATTTTATTAAAATCGACCGTTTCACCGGTGCGCGTCTTTCGGATGATGCCTCAGGCCCGAACGTGATTTCCGAATATTTCCGCGATGGCGAAGACCCGGTGTTTGGTATTAGCTTTGACGGCGGCTTTGCCATGGGTGGGAATTTACCGTTGTTCAAAGAGGCCGAGGCCGTGAAAACCGTCACCACGTCAAGCGGTGGAACGGCCACATTAGGCGGGAATGCCAGCTTTGGTTCCATATCGTCCGGCGGGCTTTATTGACAGAATTGAAACGCTGTGTTTCCAATCTGTAACCTATAATCAATTGACAGAACGCCGATGCGCACGCATTGTAAGATTTTGGTAACTTGTTTCGGGGGGAACAAATGATGGGTTATTTTGCGCTTATGGTTTTTGCAGCACTTGGTTTGGGTGCTTTGCTAATTAATGTTTTTGATGATGACGATCCAGAAACACCTGAAACACCAGAAGAAGATAATACAATCAATGGCACGGATGGTGCCGATGATCTGCTTGGAACCGCTAACAATGACATCATGAATGGCCTGACGGGTGATGACATCCTCAGCGGCGGTATGGGGGATGACACCCTGAATGGTGACGAAGGCAATGACACCCTGAGCGGCGGTGCCGGCGATGATACGCTGAACGGCAATACCGGGGCTGATAGGTTGCATGGTGGCGCGGGCAATGATC
>DOHJ01000166.1:0-1732 GCA_003535335.1 Paracoccaceae bacterium
AATCGCGGTTGGCTGCCTTGCGGTTGCCGATAAAAAACACAGGTTTTTAATTCCATGGGTGCCAACAATGCATTTCTATTTCCCGATGGGAACACTGGCCGCCTACAAGGCCCTGTATGAACTGATAACGCAGCCATTTTACTGGGATAAAACTGCACATGGCATTTTCACCGGCACAGAAAATCTCGAAGAATCCCCTTCAGGCTTATAGGCTTTTGGCGTAGTCAGTATTTTGCGCGTCAATTTCAAGCCGCGTTTCAAATGCATTGGAAATGTGGATTTTCAGGGCAATATAGGCGGCTTGGCCATCACCGGATTCAATCGCCGCTACAATCGCATCATGTTCATCCAGCGCGCCTTGGCTGCGTCCCTCTACGGCAAGTGAAGTCGTGGCCAAAAGCGCCATTGTGCGATGCACCAGATCCAGCTGTTGCACCAGATAGCGGTTGTGCGAGGCCAGATGGATTTGCTTGTGAAACCTGCGGTTGGCCATGGATAATGCGTCAGTATCCCCTAACAGTTTTTGATCATTTTCAACCATCTTGCGCAGCACCCTAACCTCTTCCGGTGCGGCGTGGATCGCGGCTAAACGGGCGGCCATCCCCTCCAACTCGGCGCGTACAGCGTATAGCTCCGACAACTGGTTGTGATCTAATGATGCCACGATCAGGCTGCGCCCGTCGCGGATCAGCAAAAGCTGGGTTTCCAGCCGCTGCAATGCCTCGCGAATGGGGGTCCGTGACACGCCCAACCTTTCGGCCAGTTCGGATTCAACAAGACGATCCCCGGGTTTATATGTGCCCAGATCAATCGCATCGAGGATCATTTCATAGGCATCTTTGCTGGGATGGCGATTTTCACTCATTACTCTCTCCGGTGTGATCAAAAACAGCCTACACGCGACTTGACCTTGCAATCAAGCAAATGCTGCATTGATCCTTGCACAGCTTGCCCCTAGGTTTGGCACCATGAAACAAAATTTTGCACATGTCCGCCACTGGGTTTTTGACCTGGACAACACTTTATACCCGCCCAGCGCCCGCCTGTTTGACCAGATCGAGGTCCTAATGACGGATTATGTCATGGAATCATTAAAGGTGCAGCGGGACGAAGCAGACCATTTACGGACCCACTACTGGCAAAAATACGGCACCACCCTGTCGGGATTGATGCGAGAACACAATGTGGATCCGACGCCTTATCTGACCTATGTACATGAAATATCATTGGAAAATTTAAACAAGGATCCAAAACTGGCCCGTGCAATCAATGCCCTGCCCGGTCGGAAGATTGTTTATACAAACGGATCGGCCCCTTATGCAAACCGCGTTATTTCAGCCCGCGATCTGGACGGGGTTTTTGATGCCGTTTATGGTGTAGAGCACGCCGGTTTTCACCCGAAACCCGATCGACTCGCCTTTCAAACGGTGTTTTCAACAGATGGAACCGAAACTGAAAAAGCCGCAATGTTTGAAGATGACCGTCGCAATTTGGCTGTGCCCCACGAAATGGGCATGCAATGTGTGCTGATAGCCCCTACCCATCTGAAATCTGCCCCGCATATCCACCATCACACGGATGATCTGACAGGATTTCTGGAAAATATCTTAAATGGTTAAGGTTAAGCCCCCAATTAAGAATACAGTCCCATCTGGCGGATCAGCCGCATATCAATGCGTCATTATGACCAATCAAGTTTCAAAAGATCCGACGATAAGATAGGCCAGTGACT
>DOHJ01000166.1:2099-2720 GCA_003535335.1 Paracoccaceae bacterium
AAGGGCAGAGCCGGAAATGCGTCGTAAAATATCAATTGCCATCTGCGCCATCTGCGCCATCGGCACCTTATCCCTTGCGGCTTTTTTCCTGACACGGGGCGAACTGCACGAGGTGCGGATGTATCGCTTTGATCCGGACAACCCGGCGCGGCGCAATGTGTTCAAGCCGGAACTGCTGATAATCGAGCCGGGGGACCGGGTGAAATTTATTTCCGCCGATCCGGGTTTTAATACGCGCAGCATCCCGGAAATGGTGCCGGAAAATTTATATGTTCAAGATGGTGGCGCAAAATTCTGGCGCAGTGAATATAGTCAGGACACCACTGTTAAATTCGATTTACCCGGAATTTACGGCTATAAATGCCAGCTTTATTACATGACTTCGGGCATGGCCGGCATGATTGTCGTCAAAGGCGAGGGCTGGGACGCGGAAATCGAGCGGATGAAGAACATTGGCCAAGACAGAACAGGTCTGGGCCGGATACGGGGCATACGCCAAAAAGGCATGGGCGTGGTGACGTTTGATCGAATTTGGGCAGAAGTGAAAGCACGGCGTGATGAAATTGAAAACTAAACCTGCAACGCATTTTGCGCTTGTTTTACTCTTGGTGTCGGCATTTT
>DOHJ01000166.1:3047-4946 GCA_003535335.1 Paracoccaceae bacterium
GTGTCGGCATTTTTCTGGACCAGTCCGGCCTTGGCTTTCGGGCCGGTGAAAAACTTTAGCATCGTGGATTATATCTTTGTGGTGGACGGTGAAGAACCTGAAATCGCCATCATAGGCGCAGCGCGCAACAACCGTTTGGGCCATGTCACCCTGCCGGATGTTCCCGCCGCTTTGCTGGTCAGTGAAAAGGATAAAATGCTGGTTGCCACCGATACGCTGAATGATCGGATATGGTTTGCCGATCCTAAAAAACGCAAGGTAATCAAGGAAATACAGCTAACCATCAAACCGCACCTGATCGCGATTGACCCGGATGAGGAATATCTGGCGGTCGCGGATTGGAATAAGGGTGTGGTGCAATTCATCTCGTTGCCCGACGGCAAGGTTGCCGGCCGGGTTGAGGGGCTGGTCGGGGCGCATGAATTGCGCTTTAACACCAGCACCACGGCCGAGGTTTTGCTTTATGTTTCAATCTCGGATCGTCCCGAAGTGGTGGTTATTGATCCGCTGGATATGCAGATAACGAACCGGTTGCAGCTGGAGGGCAAGCACGGAATTATCCAAACGGCAATTTCGGCAACAATTCAGTTTGCGATTGCTGTTCCTGTACCGTCCAAAGAGGCGATCGTGCATCTTATCGACATGAAAACCAACGAATATCTTGGTCCGCTGACATTACCTGCTCCGGTCTCGCGGGCTTATTTTGATTCGTTTGGCCGTTATATTTTCCTGCCCTCGGCTTGGGACGGGCGGGTCTGGGTTTTTGATGTGCGACGTCGCGAAATTGTTAAAACGCTGGAATTTGACGGTCCCGTCACCGGTATTGCGCCGGGTTTTTTAGGCATGAGCGTCTGGATGCTCAGCGCCGAGACCGCCACGGTTTAGGGCATTGATCTGGAAAACTTCGAGGTTATGGACACAATTTTGGTGCTGGAAAGCGGCCCCTTCACACTTACATCGCATGACCAGACCGGTAAAATATTTATTTCGATCGAGGAAGAAATGCGTATTATCAGTCTGGATACTCGGGTTTTGGCCGGATCCGAATCACGGATGAATATAATAACGCTGCCCGACAGAATGCCGATGCTGGTGGTTGCTGCTGGCTCATTGGCGTTTTGCCAGTGAGCCGTTTTAGCAATTTTTGCGGCCGGTTTCGAACATTCTGACCCGACAAGCATTAGCCACAAAAGCAACGGGCATAGAGATGGCTAGTAGGCGGATCTATAATTACCCAAACAGATCATTCCCTTCATAAGCCTACAGAAAAAATTACGTCATATTGTCGCACGCACCGCAGGCATTAAAATTTAACCTGCTGTTTTAACTCACTTATAATCAATTCCCCGTGATCAGTACATTATGTCGCAGTTGATTGATCTGATAAATACTTCTACAAAACCTTGGGTTATAAGGCGATCTCGGAACGGCTCAATGCATCTTCTGTGGCTCGTGTCTTTGCAGCTAAAGCTACTGGAATTGCTCGCTTTGGGCGTTCGTTCATATTGCCAGACCCAACCGCAAAATTTAAGGAGCACACCAATGATATCCAGAAGATTATTTAACGGCAGCCTTGTGGCCGGCACCGCACTGGCCAGCACTGGCTTGGGCGTAAAACCTGCTGACGCGCTATTGGTCGGCAACTATGACATCGCAAAACTTGATGGCATCAGCAACAAATTGCCGCTGCCTCCGATTGCCACGCCTGCGGGCACCGATGGAGACGTGACTATTTTCGATTTCAAATGTCAGTATGGCGAAGTCGAATTTCTGCCGGGCCTGAAATCGGTCACCATGGGCATGAACGCGCCTTATCTGGCCCCAATTCTGGTGCTGGAAAAAGGCAAAAAATACCGCTTTAACTTTACCAATGACACCTACGAAAAAGTAGCTGTTCAC
>DOHJ01000242.1:0-1083 GCA_003535335.1 Paracoccaceae bacterium
CCCTTCGTGCGTACTGGGCCGAGTTATAGTCCAGAGACGTAGGCAACGGACGCTTACAAACATGTTTGGGAAGCTGAAGGATTGGCGACACATATCAACCCGGTATGACCGATGCGCCCACACATTTTTCTCCGCAATATGCATCGCCGCTTTCGTTATATTTTGGATTTAACGAGTCCTGACCCTAGATCACGATAAGAAACGGCTTAGCGCACATAGAAAAACACCGCATACAAGATCACATCTTTCGGGTAGTGGCTGCCTTTGAAACTGATCGTCATTTATGATTTCCTGCCAATTGCGCGTTTGGAAAGCTTATGGCAGAATTCAACACAGAGGAAAATAGGTGGAAAACTTTGCGACAGAGCCAGATTACAACATAAGGTTTGATTTCCAAATTGCTATTAACGAAACCAAGCCAAATATGGCAAATAACCCGAACGAAATCAGTATCTGCCTTTGCAAGGTTTTATTAAAATCAAGTCCTTGACTGTTCAAGGCCGGCCGCAACGATAAAAGACCAGCCGCAATGCCAAATCCGGTGGCTGTAAATAACGGCAAATATAACCAGTAACCGATATATCCATATTCCGGTTTAATAACACAAAACGGGCAGTGGTGGTGGGGTTGCGCGTAAATATAAGGTGAAATAACCGAAACGATTGCCGCAATCGAGATGATGAAAAACACGATACTGGCAATGCCGTAGATCATCTGAACGACACGAAATTTAAGGGCTAATGCGGCCAATACCGCCATAACAGCTAGCCCGCCAAACAATAGCCACAAGGCCAGATTTGGCTCCAACGAGGCCAGATCCGCCTCGACTCCGCCACCTTCGGGAACAAACATCCGCGAGCAACACGAGGTAATCACATCACTTTTCAGGTTCAGGAAATAAAGCAGTTGAACAACCGCAGCCGTAACAACAAGCGGGGCCAGCACGATCAGCAGGCCGTATTTGAACTTGGTAAACGGGTAATCTGCGGCCTTGCCGTCAACCCGGTTGATAATCAACCAAACCAGCGCGCCGAAAAACAGCGCCAGTTTCAACAGCAACGTCGGCATGCCAAAACCGTTTAC
>DOHJ01000242.1:1451-6794 GCA_003535335.1 Paracoccaceae bacterium
CCGACAAATGAAACCGACATCCGGTCAGCGTTAGAGACAAACAACAACAGCGACGCAACCTCCAAGACCAGCACAAAAATCAACGCGGTGGAGACCAGATAGGTGCGTTTTTCCATATTGATCTGCACGGCACTGCCGCTGCCCGGTTGCCAGTGTCGCAGCACTTTAACGGAAAACCAGGCCGCCCAAACCAAGGTCAGGCTGGAAATTGCCGAAACCAGCAACAGGGCCATAATGGGCGGATGAAAGATCATTTTTTCAGAACCTCGTCAGCACAGATCCGGCCATCCTCCATCGAGACTACCCGATCCACCACATCAGCCTGCCAGATCCGGGGATCGTGGCTGGTCATGATAACGGATTTGCCCTGATCGCGCAGCTTTTCAACGATTTTCAAAAACTCGCCGGTGAGTCGGGTATCAAGATTGGCCGTGGGCTCGTCCGCAATCACAAAATCCGGATCATTCATCAGCGCCCTTGCAATCGCCACCCGCTGGGCTTCGCCACCGGACAGGTTTTCAACATTCATATCCGCCTTGGCAGCGATATCCATATCGGCCAGCAATCTTAGGGCATCTTTGCGCAAACCGGCATGATCGCGCCCCAGCGGGTAGGCCGGCAACATCACATTTTCCAGCGCGCTTAACCCGCGTAAAAGGTTGAAACGCTGGAACACAAAGCCAAAGGTTTTACGCCTGATTTCGGTTAAAAACTTTTCCGGCAGGCTGGAAACCATTTCACCATTCAGAAAAATCCGCCCACTGGTCGGACGCGCCAAGCAACCGATCAAAGTCAGCAAAGTGGTTTTACCCGAACCACTGGGCCCCTTCAAAACCGTCGTTTGACCTGTTTCGATTTGCAAGGAAATGTCCTGCAAGGCCTGCACCCGATTTTGTTGATCTTCGTTAAAGACCTTATTTACGTTTTCAATTTTTATCATCGCATCACCGAATCCGGGTCTGTCACCGCCGCGCGCCAGATCGGCACGATGGTGGCTGCTGTGTAAGGGACCACCGTGAAAAAGGCCAAGGTGGTGATTTGTAAAATATCGATATGCGGGGCAAGGTGGAAATCGGGGTAAATCACTGACCAGCCCGTTAACACCGGCTCAAGTAATCCGGCCTGAAAGAAAAACACATGTAAATAGGCCAAAACCAGCCCCAACAAAAATGCACCGGCCGAAATCAGCCCGCCTTCCCAGAACTTCATCGCCAGCACATCGCCGGTTTCCCAGCCGATGGCCTTTAAAATCCCGATTTCGCGGCGCTCTTCGGCCGATAGCCCCGAAGCTTTGTCAAAGACAAAAATCACAAAAGCAAAAATCGAGGCCCCGAGCAAAGCAAGCAGCAAACCTTCGCGCCATGTGAATATTGATTCATAGGTGCGCAGAATGTCAGAGCGTGTGACAACCCGGGTGCCCAGGAATTTAGAGGTGATTTTGTTAACAATGGTGGCAATTTCGCGCTCGTTACGGATTGTCAGGCCAATATCGGTGTACACATCAGCAGGCAGCCGGAAAAATGCTCTGAAATCCGGCTCGGACAGCAATACCAGATCGGCACTGACCAAGGCTGATTGCGGATCCAGATGATCAATGACGTCTAGTTTCATTAACGGGCCCACAGGGGGTAAAAGCAGCAGGAATTTATCCCTTATCAGTTCGCGATTTGCAGCCACACCCGGCCCGATTATGCTTTGACCCGGCTTTATCTGGTGCTGCTTATCATCAGCCGACGGCACCATCAGGGTGTAGTTGGCCTGATTGACCGGATCAAAATAGTAACCCCACAGACGGCCCTCGGCCTTTTTCACGCCGCGAATGTCATTCAGCGGGGCGATCAGTTCTTTGTTAACCAGATCATGGCGCCCCATTTTTATTTGTTGCACCGTGGCTTCGGGGGCGTTTTTAAGCAAGGCAGCGGCCTCTTCGCGCACGGCCTGACCAAACAGCATCACCGATGCCAGAATGAAGATCACCATGAAATAAACCACAAACAGCACCAGATTTTTAACCTTTCGGCGCAACATCGAATGCAGGGTAAAATCCATCAGATAACGCTGACGGGAAAGATAGTTTTTCATTTTTTTGCCTCATCGGTAGAACTGGCAGCACGGGTGTTGAAATTTTGCAGGGGGGCGGCAATTAACGAGCCGGTGGGGAAATGGTCAAATGACATCGGATGATCCTGAAAGGCCGAATGCAGATCGGCTTGGGATGGGTGGCGGGTATACCTGGCCTCGGTAAACAGGGCCAGGTCCGTCAGCCCCAGCTGGCCGACCAATTTGGCCCGTTGCGACAAGCCGCGATCACCTGACATAAATCCGTGCAGCAAAACAGCAATGGCCAAAACCATTAGTGCCGCCATCGCTGTAATTCCAATGCTTGAGGGCCGTATTTTGGTCACTGATCAAACTTCCCGTCATCCAGCCCAAACAGCATTGATTTGGTAATCTGATCAAATCGCAGCAGTTTATAACCTTTGTGATCTTTCATAAAAGCATCGGCATCATAGCGATCTGGGTGCGGGATCAGATCATGTCCCATCGGCCCCAAAACATCCGATCCAATAACATAGATCGCCTGTTTCGCATCAATCAGTTCGGTGGCGTAATAGTCGGTTACACCCAGTCCGGTAATCTGTTCCTTTTTACGACCACTGGCAAATTTATCCATATCCAGAAGATATTTAAAGAAATCCTTGGCACCATCAAAATGGTCGGCGTGACCATCTTCAAACAACACCGTGGCGACCCAATCGGGATATTTGGCAGGGAACATGCCACAGACCGGACAGGCATCGGTGGGGCCGGGTTTTGGCAGATCAATTATGGGCGCAACTGTTTTCGTGGTGTCCGCCTGCGCCGACATTACCGGCAAGGCAAGCACTGTGCCCGCAGCTAATTGTAAAAACTTTCGGCGGCTGCCAATTTCGGGGTGATTACACATTTTCAAACCTCGCAAAGTCGTATCCTGAAGGTGTTTATAATGCACCAGCTGGAATGGGCCAGCGCATCATTGTCATAGGGCGAAATTGTCGCAAGCCAGACAGGTTAAGGGGCTTACCCCTAGTTTGAAGACTCTTGCATTTTTCGCTTCATATGCGCCCGCTTTTCTTCACGGCGCTTGCGAATAACCAAGGTATCGGTTGCCTGATCCGTGTAGGCCGCAACAATAGCTTCATCAAAACTGACAACCTTGCCACCGGTAGCTTGGGCTTTGGATTTATCTGCATAGGCCCATTTTCGGTTTGCAGTCATCGTTCCCATTTTACCGGCTTCAATCGCGTAATGCGCATCATCAACCTTGATCAGCGGTTTGATTTCCGCGTCCGAGCCCGCATCCCCAACCCAGATATTTTTCGGCAACCGGTCCAGATTCAGCGACAAGGAAATCGTCATACAGCGGATAGAACACGTCCCCTCGGAGCTGTCATCCTCATATTGCACCAAATGGCGCGTATGGCTCCATTTTTTCAGGCTCATCCCGCAATAAATACAGCGCTTGAATTTTTTGATATTATCTGTTGCCGGGTCAGCATCTACAACCAGATGTTCCAACAACCCATGTTTTTTGGTCCAGGCCCAAGGCGGCTCCATCTTCATTTTGGCATTGGCGGCACCCGCCGTAAATCCACCCGCAATAACACCGGCAGTTCCCGTTAGAAAACTTCTACGTTCCATTTTCTTATTCCTTTTGATTTCCATCCACGGTCCTGCAAGTGCGCGGTTTAAAACAAGCGCTACCAATACTGAAGGCGGATAAGTTAATTGGACAAATGTTCAGAGGGAAAAACCAAAAGGCGGCGCGCGTGCCAGTCTGTGATTATATCTGGGGGCAACCCGGATAAGTATATCGAGCGCATCCCGGGCGCCTGTAACAAAATCAATTTTCCGCAACAGCACAGACCCATTAAAACCGGTCAGAATAATGTCCGAAGTGGCGGCAATTTGGCAAATCGGGCAGCTGCCACCAATGTTGAGGCCATTACCCTCTTCGCCTTGGATGAAATCATCTTTGGTGATGACCTTAATGCCGGACGGCGTGCAGATAATCAGGGGAAATATATAATCGTTGGATTGTAAGGTGTTTCTGTTAACACCGATCACCCCTGCATGCGCGACCGATAAAAAACCGTGGAAAAGTATTGCAACAATAGCCAGCATCCGGCTCAGATTGCCGCCGCTTGGAACCGGAACATATGACCGCGCATGTTTCAACTGATGCAATCCTGTTTCTCTTATAGTCTTTTACTCTAACAGCTGGTTTTTATGGGCATATTCGTATTTTACCTGAAACAATGGTTGTAGCCGACTCGCTTGCTGACGGGTTTGCCAGAATTCCCGACAAAGCCAATCCGTATTGCTGGACGCAGATCCACCATTAATTAACTGGTTTCAGTATTAACATAAATCATAAATTAGCAACTGAATATTATCCCGAAAAGATGCGGCTAATTGTCTTGGTTGAATGAATGATGCGTCACTATGACCACGTTATAGGTGCATAATCTTGCTACAATGCTTTGGGGTTTGTGTGTATAATACGTCTGGGCACAAAGTTTATAAAACTGTGCTCAATACCATAGTTTAGTGCTGGAGGCTTATGATATGGTTACAAAAATGATCTTTCCCGTTTTGGCTGCCGTAGCCGCAATTGGCGCTGGTACATTTTTTCTGGTTGGAAAAGACAAACCCGAGCCGCAGAATATTGTCGCCAATACTGCTGAGGCGCAAATTGTAGGAACAGAATTTTCTTTGCTGGATCATACTGGCAAGCGGGTTACTGAAAAAGATTACAAGGGGAAATATTTGCTAATTTATTTCGGCTACACTAATTGCCCCGAGATTTGCCCGATTAATCTGGCTTCGATTTCCGATGCCATGGATAAATTCGGTTCTCTGGCTGATGAAATAATCCCGCTGTTTGTCACCATTGATCCGAAACGCGATTCAGTCGAGCAGATAGCAGAATACATACCGATGTTCAGCGACAGAATCATTGGTCTGACCGGCACCCCTGAGGAGCTTGACCAGATGGCCGCAGGATACCGGGTGTTTTACGAGGCATATATTAACAAGGAGCGTGGCGAAGGATTTGTTGATTTCAACCACAGCTCGCTTACTTTTTTAGTTGGGCGCGATGGTAAATACCTAACGCATTTTCCCGACGGGGTGGAGCCTGAAACCATTGTTTCCACGACAAAGCGGATGATCAAATTACTTGAACCTGAATTGTTGAAGCCTGAATTAACAAACTAAGGGGCAGAGCAACAAATGCGCTGGAAAATATCAATTGTCAGCGTTGTGATTGCTATTGTCGCTTTTGCAGTTTTTTTCCTGACC
>DOHJ01000079.1:0-2387 GCA_003535335.1 Paracoccaceae bacterium
GCAATCGGCACGGCCGGGCGATCTTTGACCAATTCAAACTTAAAGGCCCGCACCAGCATCGACAAAATCAACGGCCCTTCCAGCATGGCAAAGCCCGATCCCGGACAAACCCGAGGGCCGGCAGAAAATGGAATATAGGCGTCACGCATACATTGTTTACCCTCTTTGGTTTTAAAACGGGTCGGATCAAACTCATCGGGCCGATCCCAGATTTTTGTATGCCGGTGCAAATGCCAGGTGCTGATAATCACCTGATTACCCTTTTTAATCTCGCGGTTTCGAAATTTTACCGGACAGGCTGCTTCGCGCACCGTGGCAGGCACCGGCGGATACAGCCGCATGGTTTCGCGAAACACATCGCGCGAAATACGCAGTTTACCGGCAACGGAAAAATACGGCACTTCTGGGTCGATATGCTCAATCGCCTCATTTGCCAGCTTGTCTTGCCATTCAGGATAAAGCGCCAGCAGATAAAGCGCCCACGCCAAAGCCGACGCGCTGGTTTCATGGCCGGCCAGGAAAAAGATGGCCACCTGATCGACCATTTCTTCGGTATCAAAGCATTCACCGGTTTCAGGGTCCGGGGTGGTCATGATTTTTGTGGCCAAATCATCAGGTGCCGTGCCCGCCTCAATTTCTTCACGACGTTTTTCGGTGATCTGGCGGATCAGCCCACGAATAACCGCCGAGGTTTCTTTGCTGCGTTTGGTGTTAAATTTTGGCAACCACTTTAGATCGGGAAAAAACGTGGCCATATTAACCAGCGGCATAGCGCGTTGGTATTCCTTGAATTCATCAAACACACCTTCGGCGGTTTTGTCGGTAATCGGCAGTGAAAACAGGGTGCGAAAAATCACATCAGCCGCCACATGCGAGGTCATGCTCTCGACTTCAATCGGGCCTTGGTTCATCTGGCCTTCCAAACGCTCCACAGCAGCAACCGCCGAATCCCACATCTTTGGAAACACTTCGCGCAAGCGCCCGCCCTCAAATGCGGGGTCCACAATACGGCGCTGGTGCAGCCAGTCTTCGCCACTGGATAAAAATAGCGAATTCCCCAACAGAGATGACAAGCCGCCACGAATGCGGCGCGATTTTGGAAATGTTGTCAGGCTTTCGTCCAGCACTTTTTTCACCAAATCAGGCTGATTCACCATAAAGGTGTGAAAAAACGGCACTTTAAATTCGGCCATCCAAGCGCCGTATAAATGCTCGGGTTGTGAGGATAACACGTCGTGGCGAAACAATTTCGCATGTTTCCAAAGCGATGCATTTTTTGGGCGGGATGTGGGTTTTGGCGGTAAAACGGTCATGGGTTCACTGATACATAAGGCGAGGCAGCGACATCAATTCGCGATTTTGACGGGGCTCTCATTTGATAACGGGATTGCAGGGTTTGCGCGCCTGCAGTTATTTTAAAATAGTCGTAATCCTTTGGCGCGTCAAACGCGCACATGTACTGAAAATGCAGCCTGAAAAACCGCCAGCGCAGCTCTTTAAAGCGGTTTTCGGTTAATGTTTGGGTAAATGCCGCAGAAATCACCAGCGGCCAGAGCTTGTTTTCAGGCGCAACGCCGCTAACCGATACGGGGTCACATAATGCAAAGGCACAGCCATCGCTCGGCGCGGTGACATCCAGCCAGAATAATTCTTCGCGCATGGATAAATACTGCAAATCGGCGCGTAATTTATAGGCTTTGGGTAAGAACGAAACCATCGGAACCACTTGGCCCAGTGTTAAAAATGACAGCTTCGGTCCATCCTCGTCAACCCGTCCGCTTTTGATTAGATCGGCCAGAACCGAAACACCTATATGGGCCCCGGATGAATGACCAACCACCAAAACCTCGTCCACATCGCTGTTTAGGGCCGCCGCGATTTCATCAGAAAATTCAGCCATGCGGGCCAGCAATTCAGGCGGATCCTCGCCTTTTGAGCGGGCCGAATATGCGTAATCATGCATCAGGTAATAGGCAAACAGCTTGTTGTCGATTTTCCTGAACCATCGCAAAATAAAAACAACAATCGGCAAAGCAACAGCCCAAGCCAGCATTCGGGCAATCAGCGGCCAATCGACCAAGGCATTCAGCCCAAAAGCCAGCCAAGAGCCGATAAACCATGCCAGCAAAATCGCCACTAACAATTGCAGCGTTAACATCACAATCGGATAAAGCGCGGCAATTACCGGCCCCTTTCGCAACCACATCAGGCGACGCAAAGCCCCTGATGCAATGTAGGTCCACGCGGTACGGGCCAGCACAAAATAGGTTTGCGGAATGTTAAGGTCCATCGATTCCTTGACGATGTTGGACCAAACCAGCACCTTGAAATCGGCTTCGGCTGGCTGACCATCGATGCGGGTTTTCACCTTCCAGCCATATCTGGCC
>DOHJ01000079.1:2738-5968 GCA_003535335.1 Paracoccaceae bacterium
GCCATCTGCGCCATCTGCCTGTTTTTGGGCAGACAGGCTCAGATCATAACCGGATATTTCGGCCTGCATGCCGCCTTGTTTTCGGTATAATTCACGATAACGTCGCGGGTGCACAGGATCATAGCCCGGGATGTAAAACACCCGGCGTTTTTCTACGGTTTCGTTTGATACCTGCATATCAAAATCTGCTCTTATCATTGTTTATATTTCGTTACACTAAATTGTTTAGCAGGAAAAATAGGCAAAAATAAGACTATCCTAATGCTTGTAGCACAGGAAATGTATTTAGCAGCCAGTTTGACATCATGCTAAACTGCCCTGTCATCATCATCAGCCCGATTGTCCAGAGCAGCAAGCCCATCACCCGTTCCACCCGTTCTGTGTGGCGTTTCATCCAGTTCATCAGGCCCGACAGGCTGGGAAAGAACGCAGCAACCAGTAAAAACGGAATGCCCAAACCAAAGGCATAAACCCCCAACAAAACCGTGCCGCGCAGGGCTGATCCTTCAAGGGCGGCCATTGACAGGATCGTGCCCAGAATTGGCCCCAAACACGGGGTCCAGCCAAAGGCAAATGCAAGGCCCAAAACATAGGCACCAAAGGCCGATCCGCCTTTGTTTCCAACCTCGACGCGGGCCTCGCGATCCATAAAGCCAATGCGGTAAATCCCCAGAAAATGCACGCCAAAAATCATCACCACGGCCCCTGCGCCAATGATAAACCAATCCTGATTTTGCAAGAAAAACTGACCAAATATCGATGTGGTAAAGCCAAGCAGCAAAAACACCATCGAAAGGCCCAAAACAAAGGCCGCCGCCGCAGCCAAGGGGCGTTTTCTAACTGTGCCCTCGGTGCCGCTCATTTCATTCATCGTAATGCCGCCCATATAGGCCAGATAGGGGCCGACAACAGGAAACACGCAAGGTGACAAAAACGAAAGCAGGCCTGCCGTCAGGGCAACAAGCATTGCGGGCAGCAGGCTCGCGTCGAAAATTTCAATGCCAAACATATCGGGGCCTTTTAACTGGTTCGGTTTTGTTTATGACATCATAGCGCCAACGTCACCAGACAGATTGTCACATTTCCGTGGACAGCGACGGATTGGAGCCGTATTCAACCGGTTATGGATTGGGATGAAGAAATTGATGCAATCGGGCTGCTTTGCCCCCTGCCCGTGCTAAAGCTGCGCAAACGGCTTAAGGTGCATAAAAACGGTGCTGTGGTGCGTTTGCTGGCTGATGATCCGGCTGCGGTGATTGATGTGGCGCATTTTTGTGCCCAATCCGGCCATGAATTGCTGGAACAAACTGACACCACGCAGGGCCAGGCCTATTTGCTGCGCAAAGGTTAGGTCAGGATTAATCGCAGGGCCGCAACAAGGGCCAAGCCGCGAATGATCCACATGAACAGGCTAATATTGATATATTTCAGTGTCTTATAGCCTGCTATTGCGCCAATCAAAATGACTGGTAAAAAATACAGGTTTAGGGTCAGGCTCTGCGTTGTGATTAAGCCCAGCTGTGTCAACAAAGGCAGTTTGGCCATGTTGATAATCAGGAAAAGCCAGCTGCGTGTGCCGATGAACTCGGATTTACTTAGCCCGACTTGCAATAGATAAATACCGAAAATCGGGCCTGCAGCGTTTGCAATCAGGCTGGCCACACCTGCAAACAGGCCGGCAATGCTCGTTATTACATAGCCCCGCATGTGTTGGCGCACGGCATTTGTCATAAAAACATCAAGTGCCAACATGGTTAATATTGTCCAACCAATGATGCGGCTGAAATTTATGTCCGGTAACTGGTGTAAAATGATAAAACCAATGGCCAATCCCAGCGCTGCTGTTGGCAAAAGCTTCATTAATAGGCCCCACTGGCAGGACCGTTTGTAAAACAGTATCGCCATTATATCGGCAAAAACCAACATCGGCAGCAAGACCCCGGGGCTGGATTTTCCCGGAATTGCCAGCGCCATTAATAAAACCGATAAGATGCCAATGCCGCCAACCGAGGATTTCGAGAAACCAACCAGAAATGCCGCCATGCCGATATATAAATAATGGATTGGTATCAGGTCCACGTCGAATCCCAATTGTTTGTTTCTAAACGAAAAAACGGCAAGTCATGACTTGCCGTTTTCGTTGGTAGATAGAAATTTTCCAGAACTTAGCGCCCTAAAGACCACCAGCCTTTTTTCTTCGGTGCTTCAGACGTTGTGTCTGGCTTTGGCTCGGCTTTGACCGGAGCCTTTTCAACCGGAGCCGGTTCCGCCACAATTTTTTCTGCCACAACTTTCTCAGCCACAACCTTTTCTATTGGGGCTTCTTGTTTCACAACCTCTTCAACCTTGTCCTTTTTAACCGCAGGTTTGCGACGTGCGCGTTTCTTGGGCGCAGGTTTTTCATCTTTGGCATCAACCTCAACGCCTTCAACAGCCGCGTCTTCTTTGGCTGGTTTCTTTGCCGCAGGTTTACGACGGCGAACCGGTTTTTTCTTTGGAGTCTCTTCGGCCTCTTTCACCTCGACAACATCCGTGGCCGGCGTTTCTTCGGCAACGGCTGTTGTCGAGGAATCATCTACTTTTTCCGCAGTCTTTCTTTTACGCGGCGCACGTTTGCGTTTCGGCTTTTCTTTTGGCTCTTTTTCATCACCGGATTGTTCAGGTTTCTCTTCTGCTACCACAACTTCTGTTGCGGTCTCAGCGGATTTATTTTCCTCAACAGGATTTTCCCGAGTTTCCCCATTTTCCTGACTCTGATCTTGCGATTGTTCATTGCCCCCGGCACCATTCTCGCCAGAACGACGACGACGGCGACGGCGACGGCGACGTTTTTTAGGGGCCTGTTCCTGTGTATCGTCCTCAACCACAGGATCAGCAGCGGGCAGATTGTCGGTTTCATCAACCTCGTCGGCTTCTGCGGCCTCGTCAACACCGCTCATTATAGCGGCATCCGGCGACACTAATGCGGCGACCTGCTTGACCACGCGACTGGCGGTTTTAAATTTCTCAATCGAAAAATCAGGGCTAACAAGGAACGGATCAGCCTCGATACGCACGGCCATTCCATAGCGGCTTTCAAGCCGGGCCAAATGCTCGCGTTTTGAGTTGAACAAATAGTTTACAATGCCAACCGGCGCTTTTAGCAGCACCTCGCGGGAACGTTTGCGCGTGCCCTCTTCTTCGATCTGGCGCAGGATCGAAAGCGCCAGGTTTTCATCCGAGCGGATCAA
>DOHJ01000079.1:6345-7332 GCA_003535335.1 Paracoccaceae bacterium
CCGGTGCCGTGGCAATGGGCGCATGGCTGGGTGATCGCCTCGATCATTCCCGGGCGCAGGCGCTGGCGGCTCATCTCCATCAGACCAAAGCCGGAAATCCGGCCGACCTGAATGCGGGCGCGATCATCTTTCAGGCGGTCTTTTAGACGTTTTTCAACCGCATTATTATTACGGCGCTCGTCCATATCGATGTAGTCAATCACGATCAAACCGGCCAAATCACGCAACCGTA
This sequence comes from Paracoccaceae bacterium, assembly GCA_003535335.1. Lineage (GTDB taxonomy): Bacteria > Pseudomonadota > Alphaproteobacteria > Rhodobacterales > Rhodobacteraceae > Profundibacter. The sequence goes on from DOHJ01000079.1 coordinate 6,578, forward strand.
GCTGGCGCGCTACCTCATCCGAGGCCTCAAGGTTGGTTTTAAGCGCGGTTTCCTCAATGCTGCCTTCTTTGGTGGCACGGCCCGAGTTCACGTCAACAGCCACCAGTGCTTCGGTCACATCAATCACGATGTAGCCGCCGGATTTCAATTGTACCGTCGGGTTGAACATGCCGCCCAGATAGCCTTCGACCTGATAGCGGGCAAATAGCGGCATTGTGTCGTTATAAAGTTTTACGTTTTTGGCGTGGGACGGCATGATCATTTTCATGAAATCCTTGGCCACGCGGTAGCCGCCATCACCTTCAATCAGCACCTCGTCGATTTCACGGTTATACAAATCGCGGATCGAGCGCTTGATCAGATTGCCTTCTTCATAGATTTTCGCAGGTGCGTTGGATTCCAGCGTCAGCGAGCGGATTTGCTCCCACAACCGTTGCAGATATTCATAATCGCGCTTGATTTCGGTCTTGGTGCGTTTGGCGCCGGCCGTGCGCACAATCAGACCGGCCCCTTGGGGCACATCGATTTCATTTGCGATTGTTTTTAGTTTTTTGCGATCTGCCGCGTTGGTGATTTTACGCGAAATACCACCACCGCGCGCGGTGTTTGGCATCAGAACGCAATAGCGGCCCGCCAATGACAGATATGTGGTCAGGGCCGCACCTTTGTTGCCGCGTTCTTCTTTAACGACTTGCACCAACAGGATCTAGCGCACTTTGACCACTTCCTGAATTTTATAGCGCCGCGGGCGTGGT
>DOHJ01000112.1 GCA_003535335.1 Paracoccaceae bacterium
CCAGTACACCTGTGCGATAGATTTTTGCACCCCTTGCAAACGGATGATCAACAAATCGTTCGGCTGTAAGTTCCGGCCTTTGCCAGTAGCCGCGCGTCACACCGCGACCGCCGATGTATAGTTCGCCAACCGCGCCAACAGGCACCGGATCCAGCGTATCATTCAGCACATACATTTGCGTATTGGCAATCGGGCGACCGATATTAACCAAACCTTGGCCAATATTTGCAGTCTCGCTAGAAGACCAGATTGTCGTTTCGGTTGGCCCATACATGTTTTCAATCGGTGCCTTGGTCAACTCTTTCAATTCACTGACCAAACTGGCGGATAATGCTTCGCCGCCAATGATCAGCTGATCCAATCTGCGTAGTGCATGGCCCGCTTCCTCATTCATTGCAAGCATTCGCGCCATGCTGGGGGTGCTTTGCATATGGGTAACTTTGTGGCGCATGATCTGGGCAGCAATCGAGAAATCATTCGGGTCGATCTCTTCGGTTTTATTGGCCAGTTGCAACACTTTGGCCAATGGTTTCAGACCTTCAAGCACAACGTCCGGCGCGATGCCGTAATCAATCAGACAGGCCACCTCGTCAACACCGATGCGTTTTAATTGCTCAACCCGGTCCAAACAATCCTCGACCGTACCAAACAGACCGGAATCCTCAAAGTAGCGTTCAAAGGCAAATTCCAAAATGGCATCAAGCTCATCAGGTTCAACCAGCGACAGGTTCAGCTCAAACGAATTTTCAACACCTTTGGGCCGCTTGAATGCGGGAAAATCCCAAGCACTTTTCTTGATCAAGCCAGCCGCCGAAGCCATATATTCCTTCATCGGACCGCGGGCAATTTCACGGGCTTTTTCACGATCATCGTTCACATAGCTGTGCAACATCAGGGTAACCGTGAAATCCGCAGGCTCATGACCTGCTTTGCGCAGGGCATCGTGATAAAGCTTGATCTTGCCTTCGACCTCTTCAATGCTTTGGCCCAATAAATGGGTTAAAACATTGGCACCCAGCTCGCCAGCTTCAATCCAGGTTTGCGGATTGCCCGCAATTGTCACCCAAATCGGCAGTTTTTTGGAAACCGGTCGCGGTTGGGTGACCACGGCATGCATGCTGCCATCCTGACGCGGGAATTCCACGGCTTCGCCAACCCATAATTTGCGCAAAACCTTAATCGTGTCGTACATGGCTGTTTTATTATTTGGCGGTGTATTTTCCGGGCGCAAAACAAAATCATCCGGCTGCCAACCGGCCGCAATCCCAAGACCGGCGCGCCCGTTTGTCAGGTTGTCAATCACGGCCCATTCTTCGGCAATTCGGGCGGGGTGGTGCAGCGGGGCGACACAACTGCCCGAACGCACACCGATATTTTTCGTCACCGCAGCAACGGCAGCGCCGGTTAATGCAGGGTTGGGGTAAGGCCCGCCAAAGGCATGGAAATGTCGCTCTGGTGTCCAAACCGCACAGAATCCGTTTTCATCGGCAAAACGCGCGCCATCCAGCAACATCTGGTATTTTTTAGGACCGGGACCATCATCATTGCCCCAGAAAAAGAGGCTGAAATCCATGCCGAGATCGGTGGTTTGAATGCGCCCCGAAGAAACCAGCGAGCGGCTTTCATCGCCGCTAATCACCAGTTTGAAACCGCGCGCCAGCGTATAAAACAGCTCGAGCACAGAAATGTCAAAGGACAGGCTGGTAACGGCCAGCCAAACGCTGTTGTCATCATGGCTGATACGTTGATCCATTCCCGCAAAGAAATTCGCGACATTTCCATGTTCAACCATGACGCCTTTGGGCACGCCGGTAGAGCCCGATGTGTAGATCATATAGGCAAGGTTTTGGTCGGTGACACCGCTGTCGATATTGCCGGTGTTCGCAGTTTTAATGCGTTTGTCAGTATCTATTTCCAGCACCGAGGCGCTGTGCCCGGACAGATTGCCAACATCTGCAGAGCGCGTCAAAATTACCGGTGCGCCACTGTCATTTATATAATGCGAAATACGATCCGCCGGATAGCTTGGATCAAGCGGCACATAGGCCCCGCCGGCCTTTTGAATGGCCAGCGCGCCAACAAGCAGATCCATTGAACGCTCCATGTAAAGCCCGACCAGAGTATCCGGTTTAACCCCCATTTCAGCCAAAACATGCGCCACACGGTTTGCCTGAGCGTTCAGCTCTGCATAGCTCAGGCTTTGACCCTCAAATACGACTGCCGTTTTTTCCGGCGTGCGTTTAACCTGCGCTTCAAATTGCCGGTGCACACAAGACAGATCAATTTCAGTTGCGGTATCGTTCCATTTTTGAACAATCAACGAATGTTCGGCATCTGGCAGGATTGATAAGGCGTTGACAGGTTTTTCACCGTCTTTGGCCTCATCGGCAAATAACTGCAACCGGCGGATCAATAAATCGACTGCATCTTTGGAAATGCGCGTGGTGTCATAGAATAAAACCAACCCGTCAGTCGCATCAAAGCTAAGCGCGGTTCCGGTCAGTGCTTTGCCAGAATTACCCAACGCAAGGACCGGCATTTTGGCCGTGATTTCCGGCTCACGAATAATCAGGTCACGGGCAAAACTGTTGGCCGCGGCGGCTTCTTTCAGAACCTTGTCAAAGCAGGCGTGAGCGTTTGAAACAGGCTCTAATCCGGCGACAACACGCACAGGAACCCAAGAACTAAGATAGGCATGATCGGGTTTCGCATAGGCCAAATCAACCTGGTTTTGTTCGGTCAGTCGCGCAATAAACAGGCCGACCGTTGCCAGATCAATCGCATCGTCTATTTTTACGCTAGCGTATTGCGGCTCTGATTTTTTTGGGCCTACAAGAGGCATTTCAAGCGCATTCATGGCCTTTAATTTCTTCAGCCATTTATTTTCATCTTTAACACAGCTGGCCATTTCTTCGCTCAGGGCTTTGGCCGCATTTTCCGATAGGGACTGCAGAACATCACCTTGTTTCACCCGCTCAAATGCTGTGTTTCCTTCAAAATTCTTCACACCCAGCAGTTTGATCGCGCCATTTCCGGTCGCAACGATCAGGCCGCTGACATTGCTGTCAAACACAGTTCCGGGTTCGGCTTTTTCATCGGTCAGCGCGGTTTCTGCAGACGTGACCAGCAAAATATCGCCTCCTGCCGATATTTTCGGACAAGCCAGCGGATTGCGGTAATCCCCGTGTTCCAGTCCGCGCACGAGCGCCAAAATATCTTCGGTGCTTTTGCTGAAATCAATCCGTGCAGCGGCGGCAGGTCGATCGGTTCCGGCGCAATAGTTGCGCTGTGACAAATCCTGTTTAACCCGCTTTAAGTTGCCACTTTCCAACTGCTCAAGCACGGCGTCAAAGCTCTCGATCGCAGCAGCGTAACAAGATGTGTTTATAGACAAAGCAGTGTCATGGTCGGTCAGATCAAACAGGCGTTGCTCAATCACGTCGCCCTCGTCAACGCCGCCTTCAATCATGTGCCATGAAATGCCGTGTTGCCGCTCTTTGGCCATTAATGCCCAAAGCGGCGCATTCAAACCGGCGTACCGAGGCAGCGGCCCATCGTGAAAATTAACCGCGCCCAAGGTTGCTTTTTCAAGAACCGCATCAGGGATTAATGACAGGTTGGAAATGCTTAACAACCAGTCTACTTTGATATCTCCAAGGCGAGAGGCCAAATCATTGCCCGGCTCTTGAACAACCAGATCGCGCCCCTTGGCCCAATCAATGATTTCAGGGTTTTGGCTGACCACAGCCGCGATTGTATTACCCTTGGCAAGCAAGCGTTCTGCACATTGAATTAGCAGCGATCCGTCGCCAATAATAAGGCTTGAAAAAGTTGTCATAATTACGTTCCTGTCATTTCATGGGGTAGGAATTTCCGGAATGTTCGCGCTGTCTCGGGTTGGGAAATGGCGCAGATCATATACGATCATATCCCGTAAAAAATGGTCTGGGTCTGCTTGTGGCTTGCTTTGGATCAGCCGCCTTGCACGCCACAGTAACCCACCAACAAAATGGGCGGATGTGACAAGCAGAGCATAGCCTGCGCCGTGGTTTTTTGTGAAGTAGTATTTTCTGGACGCAAACCAGTACTGCGGCATACGTTTCCAAGTCTTCATTCCGGTTGAAACCGAACCAATATGCGTAACTTCACTTTCACGCACAAATAATACCGGATGCCCTGCCTTGGTGGCACGACGGCACAGGTCAGTTTCTTCAAAATAAAGGAAAAACCGTTCATCAAACAGGCCAATTTCCTGCAACACACTGCGCCGCATCATCATGCTGGCACCGGCCAGCCAGTCCACTTTTTGCGTGGCCTCGGGAATAGGCAGCGATATGGCATAATTTGACAACAGTTTGCTGACGGGGCCAAACCGGATCGCGCCTTCAAATTCACTAAGCACACCGGGAAACCGGAAAGACGTGGCATGAGGATCACCATCAGGCCCATGGATATAACTGCCGGCAAAACCAATTTCGGGATTGTCCTGCAACGCCTTTACCAGCGCATGAATCGATCCTTTGTCGGGAAATGCGTCCGAATTCAGAATGTAAATATAATCAACGTCGGGATTGTCCTTCAGGCCGGTTAAAATGCCAAAGTTATTACCCGCACCAAACCCACCGTTACGGCCAGATTGAACAACCTTGACGCGGTCCTCTTTCGTCCAGCCTTTGGCGATAACCTCTTGTTGCATTTGCTCGAAGGATCCATCGCCAGAATCATTATCCACCACAATAATGCGCCCTTTGATGCCTTGCATTTCGCGCAATGCCGCCTGAACCGCCTGCAAAGTCATATCAGGCGTTTTATAATTCAAAATAATTGTCAATAATGTTGGTTGCATATTCATGTCCGTTCTGCCGCCCTGATCAAGCGTTTCATGCCGGTTGCCATGACCCGCACATTTGGTTCAAGCACCATTGAATCATG
>DOHJ01000120.1:0-2475 GCA_003535335.1 Paracoccaceae bacterium
GCGCCCAGATCGTCGATGAAGGATGCTTTTTCAGCAACTTTGTCTTCTTCCACACCCAGGTGCTCGACAACAATCTTTTTCACGCGGTCTGCGATGTCGCTCATGGTTTATTCCTTTTCGTTTTGGCATCAATGCCCGTTATGTTTGCCCAAAGCACCTTTTAGGCACCTAATAAGCCCCGCAATACGCGGAAATACCGGTCAGCGCAATACACACCCCGATGAATTCTGCGCCGCCTATAACACATCATGGCATATAGGCAAATGTTTTTAGCAGGCAAGATCCGTTAGCTTTGGGGAAATTTCTAATTTCAGGCCAATGCCATAATGAAACCATCTTTAGTTGGTAAAATCCACCTGCCCATATTGTCACCCCCATTACGCCTTAACCATCGGTTGCTTAAAATGAACTCTGATTTTGATTTATCAGCGCATTTTCGTCAATTACCGGACAGTGTCGCGGCAAATATAGAAGGCATTGCATTTGGCCTTATACTTTTGGTTCTGCTGATTGGCCTTGCGATTGTCAAAAGCCGAAAAATGAAATCCGGCAAAANNTCGATATATAATTGGCGAAGCGCAGGATTGACTTTATCAAAGTGTTTATAAATACACCTTAAAACAATATCTACTTGTATGGAAGGTGGAATTATCCAACTGAAAGCTTTAGACAATAAAGGTATAGCTTGAGCAGAGATAAAAAATGGTGCATCCTGTTTATAAATAAGGGGGTCAACAAGAATTAGATGCTCCGGTGCTAAACCATAATCCAAAGCGGCAATAAGTGATACTGCGGCTCCCATCGAATGTGCTACAAGAGTATATTTAGAATCTCTCTTAGAAAACCGCTCTGCAAGATTTTTAGCCTGATCCTCAAGTCTAAACGAGAAATCTACGGGGGGGGGCTGGTCCCAAATCCAATTAAATTAATCGTCTGGACATCCAAAGCCTTTGGAAACTTTTTTACGACTAAGCTCCAAGACTCTTTATTGCCTCCATAACCATGTAGGAGTATTATTGATTTGGGCCCAACGTCAATTTCCATAGCATGCAATTCTCTTTCACATACGTTCTTTGCCTAACAATATAGCAGCGCACCAAAAAAACAATAATAAATTGTATTTAATCACTCCACTCTACACCATGGGTAATAAACGCTTTGTTTTAGTTTACATTTCAAACCATCGCCATCCCGCCATTCACATGCAGCGTTGCACCCGTAACATAACCCGCTTCCTCAGAGGCCANNGCCTTGCGATTGTCAAAAGCCGCAAAAAGTGGCACGCCGGTACGTATTCCAAATGGAATAACGCAGTGGTGCCGTTCAAAAACGCACAGCCCAATATGGCGGATCCCAAAAATCAAATGGAAGCCATAGCTGCCTCTGGTTTTGAGACCTGTCGGCTTTTAAACAAAGAAGAAGCCCGCGTTCTACCTGTTTTAGAGCGTTCTTTACGCAAAGCCAACCAAGGCCACCGCGTTATGGCGCAAACCAGTCTCGGGGAAATGATCCGTCCGAAAAACAGCGGTGCAGCACAGATTAACAAGCGGGCTTTCGCCTCGATCAATTCAAAACGGCTGGATTTTGCCGTGATCAACAAATTTGGCATGCTGGTTTGCGCAATCGAATACCAAGGCACCGGACATTACCACAAAACCAGCTTTATGCGCGATGCCGTGAAGCGCGAGGTTTTGCGCAAATCCGGTGTTCCGTTTCTGGAAGTACCGCCGGATTTCATCCCTCAAAATCTGGAAAGGCAATTATTTGATGCAATTGGCTTTGCAAACCAGGGAATTAAATCATCGCCATCCCGCCATTCACATGCAGCGTCGCGCCCGTAACATACCCCGCCTCTTCAGATGCCAGATATAAAACTGCCGCCGCGATTTCCTCGGGCGTGCCCATGCGGCTGGCCGGAATTTGTTTGTTGATTGCGTCTTTCTGGTCATCATTCAGCGCATCGGTCATTGGCGTGGCAATAAAGCCGGGCGCAACCGCATTTACGGTAATCCCGCGGCTGGCCACCTCTTGGGCAATGCTTTTTCCCATGCCGATCATGGCGGCCTTTGCAGCAACGTAATTGGCCTGTCCGGGGTTGCCGGTAATGCCGACGATCGAAGAAATATTTACAATCCGGCCCCAGCGCGCCTTCATCATTGGCCGCATCACACCGCGACACAGGCGCATGGTTGACGTCAGGTTCACGTTCAGCACCGCATCCCATTCTTCGTCTTTCATCCGCATAAACAGGTTATCACGGGTGATTCCGGCGTTATTTACCAAAATATCCAAGCCGCCCATGGCCTCGATTGCCTGTTTTGGCAGCGCATCAACTGCAGCCCCGTCCGACAGGTTACACGGCAAAACATGGGTCCGGTCGCCCAGCTCAGCGGCCAAAGCATTCAGCGGATCAACCCGCGTGCCAGACAGCGCCACAGTTGCGCCCGCGCCGTGCAATGCTTTGGCAATCGCGCC
>DOHJ01000120.1:2864-4818 GCA_003535335.1 Paracoccaceae bacterium
CCTCTTTCTTATCGTTTTGCAGCAGCCAGCACATCGTCAGGCGTACCAACTGTTTTTGTTGTGATCGTTTTATCAATCCGCCGGATCATGCCGCACAACGCCTTGCCAGCCCCGATTTCCCAGATTTCATCAACGCCTTGAGCCGCCATAAAGCCAACAGATTCACGCCAGCGCACCGATCCGGTGACCTGCTCCACCAACAACGCACGAATTTCATCCGGGTTGGTTACGTCCGCTGCCTTTACATTGGCCACAAGCGGCACGGCTGGTGCGTTAATTTCAACATCGGCCAAGGCCTGCGCCATCACATCGGCCGCGGGCTGCATCAAGGCGCAATGAAACGGGGCTGATACCGGCAGCAAAACCGCGCGACGCGCACCGCGCGCCTTGGCAATTTCGCAGGCCCGCTCGACCGCGTCCTTGTGGCCCGAAACCACAACCTGACCCGGATCATTGTCATTGGCCGCCTGACAGATCTCGCCCTGCGCGGCCTCGGCTGCCACCTCTTGAACAGCGGCAAAATCCAAACCCAAAAGCGCGGCCATCGCACCAACACCCACCGGAACCGCTTGCTGCATTGCCGCGCCGCGGGTGCGCAACAAACGGGCCGTGTCTGCAACCGAAATTGCGCCGGCCGCCGCCAAGGCCGAATATTCGCCCAGGGAATGCCCTGCCACAAAAGCCGCATCAGAGATTGTAACGCCTTCGCTTTCCAAGGCCCGCAATGTGGCCAGCGAGGTCGCCATCAGGGCCGGTTGCGCATTTGCCGTCAGGGTCAGCTGATCGGCCTCGCCTTCCCAGATCAAGGCGCTAAGGTTTTCGCCCAATGCCGCATCAACTTCGTCAAACACATCACGGGCAGCGCGGTAAGTTTGCGCCAGATCGCGGCCCATTCCGATGGTTTGCGCCCCTTGGCCCGGAAAAACAAATGCTCGGCTCATCGGCCACTCCTTATGTCTGGTTTTATCTATTTGCTCCCATTCAAATAGCCTGCCAGCAACATAAGCGCAATCATCCAGTGACGCATGTTTGGTTTTGTGAAATCATACAGCCCCGTGCCCTGATGCAGGGGCATAAGTTCAGGCCGAACCACTCAAGGCTCAAGGCGATCCATGATCAGGTGCCAAACCGGTTGTAACACACAATTTCGCCCAATATTTGGATGTTCCGGTTAAGCTGCGGTTTGGGGTATCACAACACCTTGGGCACCCTCCAGCAAAAAGCCGCGTGCCGGTTTTTTCTGAATTGGGGATTTGCTGCCAAGAACGTCCTTGCCAAGCCGCCGTTTTAGCACATCCAGATATTCTTCATAATCTTGTGCAATCTCGATTGCCTCCGAGCTTCCGGCCAAACGAAGCAGCAATTTCGATTTTCCATCGCAATATGTGGCGCGATCAAGAATAACCGCATCAAATTTGCTGAATTTTGTTCTGCTATAAACCCTGACCTGACCACGATCATTGCGCGTTGCCTCGCGTATTTCTTGGCGATTTAAATCAACCTGGACCTCGTATTTCGGACCGTTACTGGCAAACCAGATCAGCAATGCAGCGATCAACGCCATAACTGCGGTCAGGCCCAGTTTGAAAACCACGACGTCCAACGTCAAATTTGATCCGGCCAGAAACCAAAGCCCCGCGGCCGCAATGAACATGGCCAAACCAACAAGTGCAGCCAGTGATTTAACAACAATTGACGCTGTGCCGGATTCTGTCTGGTCCCGGATAATATAGCCCCAAAAGGTTTCATCCTTGCTCACAGACGCGTTCCTTTGGTCCAGGTCTACGTATTGTTTTTTGGCTAATTCGACAGGCTCTGCTAGTATATTAAGTGGCGCGTTCATTTTGCTTTCTCCGGTTGATCCTCTTTCAGCTGGGTATTGTCGGAAAGTTTGACCAAACTGGGGCAAATTTTGCGCATTTTTTAGAATTAACGCCTTCCGTTGCGTAAAGAT
>DOHJ01000197.1:0-2801 GCA_003535335.1 Paracoccaceae bacterium
GAAGATTGTGGGATTAAACATTTAACCTTCCCGCCTAGAATCAAATGTTTTTCCATGAAATCACTCCAATTCTTACCACTGTGCAATAGTGTGTAAGTAATGTGTAAGTGATTTTTAGGGAACCCACATATGTAGGTTGTTTTGTAAGTATCTGATTTTGCTAGATATCTGGCAGGGGCTGAGGGACTCGAACCCACGACCCTCGGTTTTGGAGACCGATGCTCTACCAACTGAGCTAAACCCCTAGGACCGAGAGATGAATTACGGCACTAACGGCTGGGAAGCAAGGACCAATAGAAAAAGAAATGCGTTAAGGGCGAAATAATAGGGATATTATTGCCACGACGGATGTTTAAAATCTGCTAACAGTTTTGCGGGCGCGATCGTTCGCTAATATTTTGTTGTCAGTAATACTATAGAGCGTTTACGTAATTAACCTTTTATACACCATGGCCAAGGCTATGAGAGATCATATTTGCCTGTTGTTTCACCAGATCACCAATCTGATCAATCCGGTCTAATGTGAGCCGCTGCGAAGGGCCGGAAATAGATAATCCCGCCACAGTTTCCCCGAAATTATTGAATATCGGTGCGGCGACACAGCGCATTCCTGTGCTTTTTTCTTCGTTATCAAATGCATAGCCCTGCTTTTTTATTTGTAACAGCTCGTCTCGTAATGCATTTTGATTGCAAATCGTATTTTTGGTAAACTCGGCAAAGGTGCTTTGAGCTATATATCGATCTATGCTGTTTTTACCCGCATGTGCTAAAAGCGCCTTGCCAATTCCGGAAGCATACATTGGCGATTGAGCCCCGGGCGGGAAAAAAGCGCGAATATTTTCATGGGTTTCAACTTGCGATAAAAACAGAACTTTCCCATCATTCTCAACGCCCAGATTTGCCGTTTCGCCGGTTTCAACCATCAGCGTGCGCATTGCGGGGCGGGCGCGCTGAACCAAACCGCTACGCCGAATAAAAGCCGACCCGATGCGAAAACTTTCAGGCCCAATAAACCATTCCTGTGAAACGGGGTCAGTTTCTAGTGCCCCGCGGGCAGAAAATGTCGTTAAAATACGATAGACCGTGGCCGGAGACTGGCCAAGCTCGTCCGCGATCTCGGTTAATGTTAAGCCGCTACGTGATGCCACAAAGCCAAGCACATCCAAGGCGCGATCCAGTGACTGGATGCGTGATTCCTTGGGTTTGTCGGTAAAGTTTTTAGGCCTGCCCCGAAGACGTTTTGGTTGATCCATTAATATATTCCTGTTTTTTGAATGACTAATCAGGTTTTGAAAAAAGACAAGCCATTGATTAGCATAGAGTATTAACCTGTTCCATAAAAATGAAATGCTTTTTCAAAAAAATGGACAACTTGGGTTGGCAATTGTATTATAGGCTATCTTTAATTTTTATTGCGAGGCAGCCATGAGCTCACAGAATCCAGTTTTCATCCCCGGCCCAACAAACATCCCGGAAGTTATACGTAACGCCGTTAACATGCCAACGATGGACCACCGTTCGGCTGCTTTTGAACATATCCTGCAGCCTGCGCTGGCCGGTGTTAAAAGTGTTCTGAAAACTAAAACTGCCGAAGTATTCCTATTTCCTGCGACCGGAACCGGTGGTTGGGAAACTGCAATCACCAATACACTTTCTGCCGGAGACAAGGTTCTGGCGGCGCGTAACGGTATGTTTAGCCATAAATGGATCGATATGTGCCAACACTACGGTCTGGATGTTCAAGTTGTAGATGTTCCTTGGGGCGAAGGCGTTCCGGCCGCTAAATTTGCCGAAATTCTGGCCGCTGACAAAGATCACCAGATCAAGGTCGTGCTGGCCACACATAATGAAACCGCCACTGGCGTGGTTTCCGATATCCCTGCTGTTCGGGCTGCGATGGACGCATCGAACCACCCGGCGATGTTGTTTGTTGACGGGGTTAGCTCGATCGGGTCTATGGACTTTTGCATGGATGATTGGGGGATTGATATTGCGGTTTCCGGTTCACAAAAAGGTTTCATGTTGCCAGCCGGCATGGGCATTGTTGCTTTCGGAGCCAAAGCCCTGGCTGCTGTCGAAACCGCAACTTTGCCGCGTTATTTCTTTGATATTCGCGATATGCAGGCAGGTTATGCTGCAAACGGATTTCCCTACACACCGCCCGTTGGTATGCTGAACGGTCTGAAATTGGCAACCGATATGCTGATGGAAGAAGGTCTGGACAATGTTTTCGCCCGTCACGCCCGTATGGCCGAAGGTGTACGCAAGGCTGCGTCGGCTTGGGGTATGGGTCTTTGCGCTGTGTCTGCTGATCTTGAGTCAAATTCTGTCACCGGCATTATGACACCGGAAGGTTTTGACGGCAATAAACTGGTTGCGCATGCGTCTGCCAAATACGGCATTTCGTTTGGTGCAGGTCTGGGTGATGTGGCTGGCAAACTGTTCCGCATTGGCCATCTGGGCATGGTTACCGACGTTTTGATGCTTTCGGGTATTGCTACGGCGGAAATGTGCATGGTCGATCTGGGTATGGATATCAAGCTTGGCTCTGGTGTTGCTGCTGCGCAAGAACATTACCGAACAACGGCTTAAAGGAACAGCCATGTATATTCCTGTGCTAGACGATATGCAGGCAGCCCGGCAGCGGATCGCACCTTATGTGCACCGCACGCCGGTTTTGACCTCGACATTTCTGAACCAGCTGACGGGTGCTGATCTGTTTTTCAAGTGCGAGAATTTTCAAAAGGCCGGTGCCTTTAAGGTTCGTGGTGCTTGTAATGCGGTGTTTGGTTTGCCTGATG
>DOHJ01000197.1:3232-3509 GCA_003535335.1 Paracoccaceae bacterium
GCCCCGCAGGCCAAAAAGGATGCGGTATTGGGCTATGGTGGTATTATCACCGAATGCGAGCCATCGACCAGTTCGCGCGAAGAGGTATTTGCGCGTATTCAGGCCGAAACCGGCGCTGATTTTGTGCATCCTTATAATGACCCCCGGGTTATTGCAGGCCAAGGCAGCTGTTCGGCTGAACTGATCGAACAGGTTGATAATCTGGATATGGTTGTTGCGCCAATCGGCGGTGGCGGGATGATTTCCGGCACGTGCCTGACCCTGTCCAATCTGGCCC
>DOHJ01000197.1:3549-4387 GCA_003535335.1 Paracoccaceae bacterium
ATTCCTTGCCATGTGGTGATGCCCCGCACGGCCCCGCAGGCCAAAAAGGACGCGGTGCGCGGTTACGGCGGCATTATCACGCAATGCGAGCCATCGACCAGCAGTCGCGAAGAAGTTTTCGCGCGCATCGAGGCCGAAACCGGTGCCGATTTTGTGCATCCCTACAATGATCCCCGGGTTATTGCGGGGCAGGGCACGTGTTCGGCTGAACTGATCGAACAGGTTGATAATCTGGATATGGTTGTTGCGCCAATCGGCGGTGGCGGGATGATTTCCGGCACCTGTCTGACCCTGTCCAATCTGGCCCCTGATGTAAAAATCTATGCGGCCGAACCGGAACAGGCTGACGACGCAGCCCGCAGTTTTCGGGCCGGTCACATCATCGCCGATGACGCGCCGGTTACGGTTGCCGATGGGCTAAAGGTACCACTAAAGGAACGGACTTGGCATTTCGTCTCAAATCACGTCACCGATATTTTAACGGCATCGGAAGACGAAATTATTGAGGCGATGAAACTAATCTGGAAACGGATGAAAATCGTAATAGAGCCCAGCAGCGCTGTGCCGCTGGCCACTATTCTAAAGAACAAAGACGTCTTTGCGAATAAACGCGTGGGTATCATTATAACTGGCGGAAATGTCGATCTGGACGCGCTGCCTTGGATGAGCGGAGAAAACACATGAACTTTGACAATTATGACGTAGGTTACGATATTCCCGCCAAACCCGGCATGGATGAGGCCGATATCCAGACCCCGTGTCTGGTGCTGGATCTGGACGCACTGGAACGCAATGTAAAAAAAATGGGTGAGATTTGCAAAGAAATGGGTGTGCGTCA
>DOHJ01000156.1 GCA_003535335.1 Paracoccaceae bacterium
CGGCTAAACTCTGATCCCTGCAACACGGCTGGTAAAATCCCAAGTTGCATCAATTTCGGTTTGCTCAACGTGACTGCGCGATGTAAAAAAAACTGTGGCTTGCGATTTACGCATCCAGCGGAAAAACACGGCCTGACTGTCGGTGTCCAGCATTTCAACCAGCCCATCCAGCAAAACCAGCGGCGCTCTGCTTAGCATCGCGCGCACCGCCAGACAGCAGATGCGCTCGCCCGATGCCAGATTGCGCCCGCCTTCGGAAACCTTGCCATCCAACCCGCCAAGCCGTTCAAGCACGGGGCCAAGGCCAATGCGCTCGGCCGTTCGGATGATTTTGCGATCACTGGGGCGTTTGGGCAGCCCAAGCGTTAAAACGCGGCGCAAACTTCCTTTGAGCAACGGGTCATCCGCGGTGATAAAAGTAATCAGGCTGCTGCGCTGTTTTGCGCTGAATTCACCAAGACCGGTGCCGTTAATTTCAATCCGCTGCGCCATATCGGGGTTCAACCCGGCCAGTCCGGCCAGCCAAGCGGTTTTGTCAGTGTCGCTTGCGCCGGTGATTGCAATTTTGCTGCCTGCGGGCGCCTCGACCAAGGTTTCCGCGCTGTCTGAAATATGCAGATAAGCGACAGAAACGCTGGGCAGTTTTTTTGGTAACGCGCCAGATGTGCCTTGCCTGGCGGGTAGGGTTTCTTGCGAAAGTGCGCGGATGCATTTTTCATGCGCCGCCGCCCAGGCCGAGTGGCGATTCCAGACCATGCCAAGATCGCGCAAGGGCTGCACGCCCAATCCAAGTGTGGCCAGCGCACCGGCCACTGATCCGGTTGGCAACTGGGCGCGAAACCCCAGCCAGATAATCATTGCCGCCGCAATTGCGGATATAATTTCGGGAACAGCGCGCACATATTCGGTCGATTTCAATCGCTCCATCGAGGCATCAATCAACGTGTCCGTGCGTTTTTTAATCAGATCCATTTCATAACGCGTGCGGCCGATCGATTCAAAATACGGTGCGTTTGGCATGCGTTCGGTCATATCGGCCGCCAACCGCCAGCGGGCGCTGCGCAAATAGCGGTTTGCCTCGGGTAATTTACTGCCAAAAACCGCCATGATTGCCACGGCAAGGATAAAAAGCGGCAGGGTGTATAATCCGAATTCCGGCTCGATCAGATACAAAACCAACAGCGTCACCGGAATAAGAATAGCCGCCGCCACCAGCTGGGGCATACCCAGACCGACCCAACTGCGCAAAGCCGTCAGATCACCGACAAAACGCAAGGAAATCGCGCCCGAGCGCCGGTTTGCGACAGTTTGGCGCGCCATCCGGCTGGTATGTCTGTAAATTTCACAACGAATATCATAGGCGTAACTTTGCCCCATCCGTTCGCCGACAATCCGGCTAAAAACACGCAGAATCGCGATTGCAAGGCCCGATAAACCAAGCACCAGAAATGGCGTGAAATCGGTAAAACCCTGCCGCGCGGCCAGTGACGAAAAAAGATCCCGAACAGCAAAAGCGGCCGCGCCCGCCGCCGTTGCCTGACCCAGCAAGGCAAAAACGATGAGGGCGAATTCACGCCCCCGTCGCCCGCCCAGTATTTTGGGCATTGATGTCATGCAACCATCTCGCCTAACCGCGTGGCGCGCATCGCGTTGAACAGGCTTGATGCGATTGCCGGGTCAGACAGACCTTGCCTGGTAACCACTTCAATTCCGGTTGCGTTTACGGCCTCGGTTGTTGCCATCGGCGAGCAGCTGACGATACCCGTGATTGCCGCCGGCTCAATGCCATGCCCGCGCAAGGCGTGAACACCACCCGCCGCACTTAAGGCATCACCGCAGGCGTAAATAAATCCGCTCATCCGGCCGCGCACCGATGGATCTTGCAGCAATTCGATGGTTTCTTTTTGCAAAACCCCGTCGGCAATTTCCAGCACGGCAATATCGCAGCCCCGGGCTTCGGATTCGACTAGCAGCCGGTCAATCGTGGTCACAATGCGCGATTTTGGCTCAAGATAAGTGGTGACCATGCCGGTATCGGTAAAATCGCCGACATAATGCGCGCCGGCATCGGCATAGGCGTTATAATCCCCAAACGCGCCAGTGCCGGTGCCCTTTAGGCCAGCCACGTTCCAGCCCGCCTGACGCAGACCATAAATCAGCGCTGCCGTTGCGGTGGTTTTGCCGCCATTCATACCAGAGCCGACAATGCAGATCACCGGAATTGTTGCGTGATCCTGCACATCTGTCAGGGCATAATCGGCCAAATTAATGATGCGCTCATCAGCGTTTTTAAGCAGGCCAAGCGGCTCAATCCGGGTTGGGGCTTTGACCCGTTCGTTTCTAGCCACCATGCGGCCAATGCAGCCACCACCGGCCAACATATCGGCGCCATTTGCGTCAATTTCGGCGTAACCTTCGAATTGATCGGCCGCATAACGCGCACCAACGGCCAGCACCACCAGATCATCGGGGTAAAGACGTGAAGGGCGACCCGATGGCAGCTGGATGCGTTTGTGTGAACTGATCGAGGTGACGCGACCCAGCACCAGATCTCCGGCGATTGCGTCTTTGAAATTCTGCGACAAACCGCAAGCATCGGAGTGATCCACCCGACGGGTTGCAAATGCCCATTTGGCTTGCTCCAGCATGTTGCGGACGGCAAGACTATTTGTGGGGGTTTGAAATGTCATAGGATTTATCCTTTCAGGATTGTGGGGAATATGAAGCAGGTGTCAGCCCAGCACAAGGCGATCAAGCCCGCCGGATTTGACACATTGCGAGAAGCTGTGGCTGCTGTTTGGCAGTAGCGATATGGAAATTCGTGAACGGATTACGCGCAGATGCGCGAGCTCGGACAGGACGGCATGGTAACGCTTTGCCCGCATCAGCCGGTTGGTGCCCTGATTGACATCCAGTTCGGGCGAGCGCCGGAAAGCGGGGTCGGCAACGGTATCGTTGGCGCCTACAAAAACACTGATCGGCAGGCGCAAATAGCTATCCAGACCGGCCATCATGCGCGGACCCCAATCGGATTTGCGCCCCGGACGTGCTGCCAGACCATAAGGGTAGACCGTGTTCAGGTCAGGCATGCAATAACATCCGGCAGCCGCAAGGTTAAGCTTGCCAATGCGCTGGGGGAAAAGCATGGCAAAGCGATGTGCAAACTGGGAACCACCGGAATAACCGAACAGATCAAATTTACGCAGCCCGGCGATGCCCTGCATTTCGATGCGCGACAATAAATCCAGCAAGGCGCGATCACTCCGATAGTTATTACTGATGCGCTGATAGTGGCGCCAATGTCTGCGGCCAAACAGCGGCGCGATTACGATGCGTCCGGTTCTGTCGGCCGCGTCGGCAAACATTTGCACCTGTTCTTTGGCGCGGCGCGAAATTCCGTGAACAGCGACCAGAGGCAGGCTGTCGGGGCACACGTTAGCGGGCACATAAACCCAAGCCCCCAGAGAGCGCTTGGTTGATCCCGATTTGATGTATTTGAAATCTCCATTGCTGGGGCTAAAAGATTGACCGCCGCCGGATGCAGGCCGCATCGCCATTAAATAATTTTGCATCGGTTGGGGGGCTTGCACTATATTCACGGTATTATCCCTTCTTGCTTGTGTGTCGCGGACAGGTGATCTGACCGGTTGTTACAAAGAAGAACGTGGCAAGTTGCGGGTTATTCCGTCCCGAGTAAAAAAATGAAATTACTTTCATAAAACACCTAAGCTCTT
>DOHJ01000153.1 GCA_003535335.1 Paracoccaceae bacterium
TACAAAACAATAATAAGGAATGCGCTGATGACAACGAAAACCCCAAACCTGACCGAAATGGGCGTGTTAAATCCTGATCAAATTATTGGCTATAGAACTGTTCATGTCGCAGAAGATATGGATGTTTTGAAAATCAGCTACAAACGCCCGAAAAATTCCATTTTGCCTAAACGCAGGCGTTATGAATTTAAACGTATTGGCAAACCAATGCCGGGTGGAGAGTTAAGGGGGCAGGGTGCAATCCGTTATGATATTTCGCCAATTCTTGCACGGGCCATAGCGGAGCTGGATACATTGTTGGCAGATAAAAAGCGTACAGTGGCAACAAAAGAAAGCCTGTTACAGGAGTTGGAGGAGATGCGTGTCGAGATGAGCGAGCGCATGACCCATTTGGCAAAATCGATTGAGGCGTTGGATTGAGCTGAGTTCCACCACAGACATTCGACTGTCTTATTTTATCAAGTTTGATCCGCTTTAATCGAGGCCTCTTGGTACTTGCCTTGCGCGCCACATCCGTCTATACGCGCCCAGTGGCGAGTCTTTCGCTGCTGTAATATTCATTTTAAGCCGTGGTTGGTCCTTCTCGCTCGTGACCATATCCGGCAAGGAGAGAGCGATATGAAATTGAATGAACTCCGGGACAATCCCGGCGCAACAAAATCCCGCAAACGCATTGGTCGTGGTCCCGGTTCGGGCACTGGTAAAACCGGTGGTCGTGGTATCAAGGGTCAAAAATCGCGCTCGGGCGTGGCGATCAAGGGTTTTGAAGGCGGGCAAATGCCGCTGTACCAACGTTTGCCTAAACGTGGTTTCAACAGCCGTAACAGAAAAAGCTATGCCGTGGTGAACTTCAACATCCTGCAAAAATTCATCGACGCTAAAAAACTGGACGCTGGCAAAGCGATCACAGAAGAAGTGCTGCTGGAAGCCGGTGTTATCCGCCGTATTCTGGATGGTGTACGCATTCTGGCCAAAGGCGAGTTGACCTCGAAGGTAAATCTGGAAGTAACCGGTGCCTCGAAATCCGCAATTGAAGCAGTTGAAAAGGCTGGTGGCTCACTGAAAGTCACAAAGCCGGCAAAAGCGGCGGAATAAACCTTGTGAGCCGGACTAGTCCTGCTTACATAGATTTAAGTTTTCCTTAATGCCGCCAGCCGGAAAACGGTTTGGCGGCGTTTTCATGATTATACGAGGCCCTAAATGGCATCTGCAGCAGAACAAATGGCATCTAACATGAGTTGGGGCGCGCTGGGTAAATCCGGCGAGCTTCGCAGCCGCATTCTTTTCACCCTCGGCTTGCTGATCGTTTATCGTCTCGGGACGTTTATTCCGGTTCCGGGCATTGATGGCGCGTCATTGCGTGAATTCATGGAAGGCGCTTCCGAGGGTCTTGGCGGTGTGCTGCAAATGTTTACCGGTGGTGCCTTGGGGCGGATGGGTATTTTTGCGCTGGGTATCATGCCCTATATTTCGGCCTCGATCATTATTCAGCTGCTATCGGCCATGTGGGCGCCGCTGCAGCAGTTAAAGAAAGAAGGCGAGCAGGGCCGTAAGAAAATCAACCAATACACCCGTTATGGTACGGTGTTTCTGGCGACGTTTCAGGCCTATGGTTTGGCCAAATCACTGGAGGCCGGCGAGCTGGTCACCAATCCTGGTCTGTATTTTCAGGCCGCCACTGTTGTTACGCTGGTCGGGGGCACCATGTTCCTGATGTGGTTGGGCGAGCAAATTACAGCCCGCGGCATTGGTAACGGCATTTCGCTGATTATTTTCGTGGGTATTGTGGCCGAAATTCCGGCTGCTATGGCGCAGTTTCTGGCACAGGGGCGTTCCGGCAGCATCAGCCCCGGTGTGATCATTGCGGTGATTGTGATGGTGATTGCGGTGATTGCCTTCGTGGTCTTTATGGAACGTGGCCAACGGCAGGTCCACATTCAATACCCGCGCCGTCAGGTCGGCATGAAGGTTTATGACGGATCCAGTTCGCACCTGCCGATCAAGGTCAACCCTGCCAATGTTATTCCGACGATTTTCGCGTCATCTCTGTTACTGCTGCCAACTACGGTTGCTACTTTTTCCGGCCAGCAAACCGGCCCGATCATGTCGACCATTTTGGCCTATTTCGGCCCCGGTCAGCCGCTTTACCTGTTGTTCTTTGCAGCTATGGTTGTGTTTTTCACATTTTTCTACACCTATAACGTGGCCTTCAAGCCCGAAGATGTGGCGGAAAACCTTAAAAACCAGAACGGTTTTGTGCCGGGTATTCGCCCGGGTAAAAAGACCGAGGAATATCTGTTTTATGTTGTGACCCGCCTGCTTGTTCTGGGGTCGGCGTATCTGGCCGCGGTTTCGTTGATGCCGGAAATTTTGCGTTCGCAATTTGCCATTCCGTTTTACTTTAGCGGCACGTCGGTTTTGATTGTGGTTTCGGTCACAATGGATACAATCCAACAAGTGCAATCGCATATGCTGGCCCACCAATATGAGGGGCTGATTGAAAAATCCCAGCTGGGCGGCAAAAAACGCCGCAAAAGAAACACAGGTAGAAAATGAACATAATTCTTCTTGGACCACCGGGTGCCGGCAAGGGGACGCAAGCCAGAATTTTGGTAGAAAAACACGCCATGATCCAGTTGTCGACCGGTGACATGCTGCGCGAGGCCAAAGATAGCGGCACCGAAATGGGCCTGCGTGTGGCCAGGGTCATGGCCGAAGGCAAGCTGGTAACAGACGATATTGTGATCGGGCTAATCGAAGAAAAGCTGAAAGGCGACAGTGGCGGCGGATTTATTTTTGACGGCTTTCCGCGCACATTGGCTCAGGCTGATGCGTTAGATGAGCTGCTTGAAAATTGTGGCCAGAGTTTAGCGGCCGTTGTTGAAATGCGGGTTGATGATGATGCGCTGGTCAGCCGGATCACCGGACGCTTTACCTGCGGAAATTGCGGCGAAGTTTATCACGCGAAAACCAAGCAGCCCAAAGATGACGGGATTTGCGATCAATGCGGCCAGAGCGAGATGAAGCACCGTGCCGATGATAACGAAGAAAGCCTGCGAACGCGCTTGATGGAATATTACAAACTGACCTCGCCGCTGATTGGTTACTATTATGCCAAAGGCAAGTTGAAACCGGTGAATGGTTTGGGTGAAATCGATGCGGTTGCGGCGGAAATTTCGGAAGCTTTAGTTTAAGTTGTTTCAAGCCTTGACGAGCCGTTAAAAAAAACCTAAATCACGACATCCCGAAGGGGAATCAACATGCACACTCAGGTGACGGCCTGATTCGCATTTACAAAGAATTCATTGATCGGCCCGCAGGTTAATCCTTCGGGCTTTGGTTGTGAAAAAAGGCTCTGGAATTACGGGGTCGCAACAAAAAGGAAGTAGCTTAAGTGGCACGTATCGCTGGCGTAAATATCCCGACCCATAAACGGGTCCCGATCGCCCTGACTTATATCGCCGGAATTGGTTCAACATCTGCCGAAAAAATCTGTGAAGACGTTAAAATCGACGTAACCCGTCGTGTTAACGAATTGTCAGATACCGAGGTTTTGGCCATCCGTGAATACATCGATGCAAATTTTACCGTTGAAGGTGATTTGCGTCGTGAAAGACAAATAAACATTAAACGTCTGATGGATCTTGGCTGCTATCGCGGTCTGCGCCATCGTCGTGGTTTGCCTGTTCGTGGTCAACGCACTCATACCAACGCTCGCACGCGCAAAGGTCCTGCAAGGGCCATTGCCGGTAAGAAGAAATAAGGGGGTCTGAGATAATGGCACGTGAAAAAACACGCACAAAACGTAAAGTCCGCAAGAATATCGCCTCTGGCGTTGCGCATGTGAACTCTTCGTTCAACAACACAAAAATTCTGATTTCCGACGTACAGGGCAATGCAATCGCATGGTCTTCGGCCGGTTTGATGGGTTTTCGTGGTTCCAGAAAATCCACGCCTTATGCAGCACAGATGGCTGCCGAGGATGTAGGTAAAAAAGCTCAAGAGCACGGCGTTAAAACGCTGGAAGTCGAAGTTCAGGGTCCGGGTTCCGGCCGTGAATCAGCGCTTCGTGCTTTGGCTGCAATTGGTTTGAACATCACATCAATCCGTGATGTAACGCCAATTGCCCATAACGGTTGCCGCCCTCCAAAGCGGCGCCGCGTATAATTCTATACTTGCTCGGGCTGCTGTCGTGACAGCAGTTCGGGTTCGTCATTTTTACCTCGGGCGTTTTCGGAAAAATTTGGACATGATCCGGAAACTTGAATGGAGGCGACACACATGATCCACAAAAATTGGCAAGAATTGATTAAACCAACGCAACTGGTGGTGACACCGGGCGCAAACCCTGCAACGCAGGCAACCGTGATTGCAGAGCCGCTAGAGCGCGGTTTTGGTCTGACAATGGGCAACGCATTGCGCCGTGTTCTGATGTCAAGCCTGCAAGGCGCTGCGATTACCAGCGTTCACATTGACAATGTTCTGCATGAATTTTCCACGATTGCCGGGGTTCGTGAAGACGTAACAGATATCGTTTTGAATTTGAAAAGCGTTGCGCTGTCGATGGAAGTTGACGGGCCAAAGCGACTGTCGATTTCGGCCAAAGGCCCGATGGTTGTGACTGCTGGCGACATTTCCGAAAGTGCCGGCATTGAGGTTTTGAATAAAGACCACGTGATTTGCCAGCTGGATGATGGGGCTGACCTGTTTATGGAACTGACTGTCAACACTGGCAAAGGTTATGTTGCAGCTGACAAAAACCGCCCGGAAGATGCGCCAATCGGTCTGATCCCGATTGATGCGATTTATTCTCCTGTGCGCAAGGTGTCTTACGATGTTCAACCGACCCGCGAAGGTCAGGTTCTTGATTATGACAAACTGACGTTGAAACTGGAAACTGATGGATCCATCTCGGCCGAGGATGCGGTTGCATTTGCGGCACGTATTTTGCAAGATCAGCTGTCGATATTCGTGAATTTTGATGATCCAGAGGCTGCAAACCGTAAAGAAGAAGACGATGATCTGGAATTCAACCCGCTGTTGCTAAAGAAAGTGGACGAGCTGGAATTGTCGGTGCGTTCGGCAAATTGCCTGAAAAACGACAATATCGTTTACATTGGCGATCTGATCCAGAAAACCGAAGCAGAAATGCTGCGCACGCCAAACTTTGGCCGCAAATCTTTGAACGAGATCAAAGAAGTGCTGTCAGGTATGGGTTTGCATCTGGGCATGGACGTCGAAGATTGGCCACCAGAAAACATCGAAGAGCTGGCCAAAAA
>DOHJ01000080.1:0-562 GCA_003535335.1 Paracoccaceae bacterium
CGTAGATCTATTGATGCGGGCTGAATTTGCTCAGGGATAATGGCGGGGGTGGCCATGATCTGATTTGCCGCAATCATAGCTTGCAACATGTGATCCGCTAAAACGCCAGTGCCAGTCATATCCTGATCTCCCAATAAGCCAAACCGCCCGCCACCAAATCGGTGCGGACGGTTTTGAAAATGGTCGGGCTAGCAGGACTTGAACCTGCGACCTTCCGTCCCCCAGACGGACGCGCTACCAGACTGCGCCATAGCCCGAATTTTCCCCTACATAATGCTTTTGCGGCCCTTGGCAAGCGCGAAAACCTATAAATCAAGTTAACCCGTAGTCTTTGGCTCAATGCTATCTTTGATTTTTTCATGCAATGCTTCGAGACGGTTAAATATTAAGGATAATTCGGGATTCCCAACGGTTATCTGCTCTGGTTCCGGCTCTTGTATCGGTTCCGGCATTAATTCCGGTTCAGGTATTAGTTCAGGTTCCGCTATCGGTTCTGGATCAGGCGCTAGTGCAGGTTCCGCTATCGGTTCTGGCTCTGGTGTTGGCTCTGGTTCCGGTATTG
>DOHJ01000080.1:921-14739 GCA_003535335.1 Paracoccaceae bacterium
CAGGCTCTATCGCAGCTATGATTGTTTCGGCGGCGTCGATTTGATGGGTTTCATCTATTTCCAGCGCCATTGAGAGAGCCGAAATGTTGTTTATACCTTCGGTGCGCAAAAGTTTTTGCACACCTTTAATGGTCATCCCGTCTTCATGCAGCAATTTTTTAATACCGCCCAGCAAACGCATGTCATTGGGGCGGTAATATCTGCGCCCGCCGGCGCGTTTTATCGGTTTGACTTGTGTGAATTTGCTTTCCCAAAACCGCAGCACATGGGCCGGAGTATCAAGCCATTCGGCCACTTCGCTGATGGTTCTAAATGCGTCGGGGGATTTTGCCAATGTCACGGCGTCCTAAGGTTTATTGCCAGCCGCAACCCGATCTTTCATCAGGTGCGAAGGACGAAAAGTCAGAACACGGCGCGGCAAAATCGGAACTTCCTGGCCGGTTTTGGGGTTGCGCCCGACACGGGCAGCCTTGTCGCGCACACTAAATGTGCCAAAGGATGATATTTTCACAGATTCACCGCGCACCAACGCGTCTGACATATGCTCAAGCACAGATTCAACCAGCGCAGCACTTTCATTGCGGCTGAGGCCAACTTCGCTAAACACAGCCTCGCTTAAATCCATTCTGGTTAAGGTCTTTTCACTCATAGCTTTCCCCGATGTTTTCTAGCAGCTTTAAGCAACCATAGCGGGCCGGCAATTTACGAGTCAATATCAATGGTTTAAACTGCGGCGTTAAACAGCAGATTACCAGCGGATAATCACTGATCCCCATGCCAAACCGCCACCGATCGCCTCGGTTACCAGTAAATCGCCCGGTTTTATCTGCCCGCGGGCCTTGC
The DNA here is from genome assembly GCA_003535335.1 of Paracoccaceae bacterium. Lineage (GTDB taxonomy): Bacteria > Pseudomonadota > Alphaproteobacteria > Rhodobacterales > Rhodobacteraceae > Profundibacter. Next base: position 1,765 of record DOHJ01000080.1, read on the forward strand.
CGACCGACAAGGCAAGGGGAATCGATGCTGCAGAAGTGTTGCCATGATCCTGAACCGTCAGAATCACATGATCCATGGAAATGCCCATTTTTTTTGCGGTTCCGGCAATAATGCGAATGTTGGCCTGATGCGGAACGATCCAGTCAACATCGCTATCTTCAAGACCAGCCTTAAACAGCGCGGTTTCAGCGGTTGAGGCCAGTTTTTCGACGGCTTTGCGAAACAGCGCGTTGCCTTGCATGCGCAAATATCCCGAGGTTTGCGTGGTTGAAACGCCGCCATCGACATAAAGCATCTCGCGGTGGCTTCCGTCTGAATTCAAATCCGTGGCCAGAATGCCGCGATCTGCATTGGCTCCCTTACCGTCCTGCGCCTCGAGCACCAGCGCACCGGCCCCGTCGCCAAACAGCACACATGTCGCGCGATCGGTCCAGTCCATAATCCGGCTAAAGGTTTCAGCCCCGATCACCAGCACCCGTTTGGCCTGACCTGACAAAATCAATGCGTTGGCGTTGGCCAAGGCAAACACAAAACCGGCGCAAACCGCCTGCACATCAAAGGCAAAGCCCCGTGTCATGCCCAATTGGCCCTGCACCATGGTGGCAACCGACGGAAAGGTTAAATCCGGGGTCGATGTTGCGACAATGATGGCGTCAATATCATCGGCCTCACAGCCCGCATCAGCCAAAGCAGCCCGGGCGGCATGCGTGGCCAAATGCGAGGTGGTTTCGCCCTCGGCTGCAATGTGGCGCCGCTCAATGCCGGACCGGCTGCGGATCCATTCGTCGGTTGTATCAAGGGTTTTTTCAAATTCGCTGTTGGGAACGATACGTTCTGGCAAATAGTGGCCAACTCCAATAGCTACGGCGCGCAATGTCATTCGTTACCCTTAATTATCAACCTTGTCGGTTTGGCCAGTTTGTAACGTCAGGCTGGCAGATGCAACCCTTGCGGCCAGTTTATGATTGAAATCCGATTTGGACAGGGTGATGGCCAGCTGGATCGCCGCCGCAATACCGGTTTCATCGGCCGATCCGTGCGATTTTATCACAGTGCCGTTCAGGCCCAAAAACACCCCGCCATTAGCCCGGCGCGGATCAATCCGGCGTTTCAGACGTTTGAGCGAGCTTAGGGATAGCAAGGCTGCAATGCGGGTAAATGGCGTGGCACTAAAGGATTGGCGCATAAAATCGCTAATCAGGCTGGCGGTGCCTTCGCCGGTTTTAAGCGCCACATTTCCGGTAAACCCATCCGTGACGATCACGTCAACGCGATCCGATGGAATATCGCTGCCTTCAACAAAGCCGACAAAATCAAAATCGGCGGCATCGGCGGCTTTTGAGATCAACTCATGGGCTACTTTTAATTCGGCGCGCCCCTTGTGTTCTTCGGTGCCGACATTCAACAGACCAACACGCGGGCGCGTCAAATCCAGCCCGTTGCGGGCGTAGGAGGCCCCCATCAGCGCATATTGCAACAGATCTTCCTGATCGGCGCGAATATCTGCACCAACGTCCAGCATGATGTTAAAACCGCTTTTGTTGCGCGATGGCCAAAGACAGGCAATCGCCGGCCGGTTTATGCTGGGCAATTTGCGCAAGCGGATCATCGAAACCGCCATTAACGCACCGGTGTTGCCGCAGGAAACGCAAACCGTGGCGTCGCCCGATCTAACCGCATCAACAGCCGCCCACATCGAGGTGTTTTTACCGTAGCGCATCACCTGACCGGGTTTGTCGTCCATTGTCACAACCTCGTCAGCGTGGCGAATTTCGCAACGCTGCGACAGGCCGGTTTGTTGGGCCAGCAGATTTTTTAATGTGTCTTGATCGCCGCTGAGAATAAAGCCGATGTCGGGGTTTTTACGGGCCGCAACACAAACACCGGCAACCACAGCTGCCGGCCCCTGATCGCCACCCATGGCGTCAACTGAAATGATCGTAGGTAGCGTTGCGTTTTCGGCACCGGTTTGATCAGTGCTTGCTGCACCAGAAGCTGTCGAGGAGTCGTTATCCGTTGTCATGCAAATGGTGCCAAAGTCGCGGGGCTTAAGCCGCGTCTTCGTCCAAATCAGCGTCGTCAATAACCGCTATAACTTCGCGTTCTGCATAATGACCGCAGTCAGAACAAACGTGATGTGGGCGCTTTAGCTCACCACAATTGGGGCATTCGGCAGGATTGCCAGCAACCAGCGCATCATGTGAACGACGTTCGCCGCGACGCGAGCGCGAAATTTTACTTTTAGGAACAGCCATGTGACAACCTCGGTATAATCGGGGTGCTTGCCCCCTGTGTTTCGTGTGTGTTTCGTGTGTTAATCTCTCATACGCCAAGCTGGGCAGTGTTTTCAACCCGTCATCAGCGCGAGCGCGGAACATACCGTGATTTTTTGTCGGCGCAAGCATTTTTTGGCCGCCGCAGCATAAACAGGTCAACATTCAAGCGCATAGCTATGCGGCTGTGGTGATTTTGGCCAGTTGCTCAACTTTTTTCTTGGCAGCACCACTGTCAATGCTGTTTACGGCTATTTCCACACCACCGCGCAAATCAGAAACCTTGCCCGCGATCAGCAGGGCGGCGGCAGAATTTAGCAGCACCGCGTCGCGGTAAGCCGATTTTTCACCGTTCAGCAGCGCGGCAAAGGCAATGCCGTTTTCTTTTGGGCTGCCACCGGTTATATCCTCGAATGGATGCACGGGCAGGCCGGCGTCTTCCGGGTGAACTTCAAATTCGCTGATCTTGCCATTTTCCAACGCAGCGACCCAGCTAGAGCCTGCGATCGACAATTTATCCGTGCCATCAAAGCCATGCACCAGCCAGACTTTTTCCGAGCCCAGAATTTGCAAGGTTTCCGCCATCGGCCGGATCAGATCACGGCTAAACGTGCCGGTTAATTGGCGTTTTACACCGGCCGGATTGGTTAACGGGCCAAGAATGTTGAAAATTGTGCGGCATCCCAGCTCTTTTCTAGCGGGCATCACATGGGCGATTGCCGGGTGGTGCATGGGGGCCATCATGAAGCTAATTCCAATAGTATTTATAGCCTTTTCAACAACTTCCGATCCAATCATCACGTTGATACCCATTTCCCCCAGCGCATCGGCCGAGCCGGATTTCGAGGATTGGCTGCGGTTGCCATGTTTGGCGACAGTCACGCCAGCACCGGCCACTACGAAGGCGGTGGCAGAGGAAATGTTCAGGATATTTTTGCCATCTCCGCCAGTGCCAACAATGTCGATGGTGCCGGCCGGTGCCTTGACCGGTTTGCATTTGGCCCGCATCACAGCAGCGGCGGCGGCATATTCTGCCACGGTTTCGCCACGGGTGCGCAGCGCCATCAAAAATCCGCCAATCTGGCTCGGGGTTGCCTCGCCGTTGAACAGGATTTCAAAGGCGGTTTCCGCTTGCTGGCGATTCAGCGGGCCATTTGCGGCAACTTCAATCAGGGGCTTTAGCGCGTCACTCATGCGGACACCTTTATGTTGGCGATTTTAAGAAAGTTTTGCAGCAACTTGTGACCATGCTCAGAGGCAATCGATTCGGGGTGAAACTGCACCCCGTGGATTGGCAATTCACGGTGTTGCAGCCCCATAATAGTGCCGTCTTCCAGCTCGGCTGTTATGCTTAGACAATCGGGCAGGCTGGCCCGCTCGACAATCAGCGAATGATACCGCGTGGCGGCAAATGGCGATGGCAGGCCGGCAAAAACGCCAGCGCTATCGTGCTGCATCGCACCCATTTTACCATGCACAATTTCGTCGCATCTAATCACCTTGCCGCCAAAGGTCTGGCCAATGGCCTGATGACCCAGACAAACGCCCATCAACGGCAGCTTTGCAACGGATGCCGCACGGGTTAATTCCAGACAAATGCCGGCTTGGGCCGGATCACACGGGCCGGGTGATAGCAAAATTGCCTCGGGCTGCATCGCCATTGCCTCATTGACCTGAAGCGCATCATTGCGTTTGACGACCACCTCGGCCCCCAATTCGCCCAGATAATGCACCAGATTATAGGTAAAACTGTCATAATTATCAATCAATAGCAGCATATCTTCGCTTTCATTGGTGCGGGGTGCAATTTTGGGGTGATTGCACGGAAAAATCCGGTTATACATCCCCCGAAGGCGTCAGCAGGTCAAGACCTTAGAACAATAGACGCACGGATTGTAAACGAATTAGGGGCGAACAAGTGGCAGGTGGATTTTTTTCAGGTCTGGTATGGGGTACAATGTTATCCGGCTTTGTCGGGGCAGGGATCTCGGTTTATCATAGCGAATATTACAGTGCACAAAACGGTGAGCAAAACACCGAAAGATCAGGCATGACAAATGGGGCTGTTGCGTCGCAAAAAATAGCGCCAAAAGCCGCAGGTGATAATGCGGTCTCTGCGTCTGATTCGATGGCATCTGATGTTGAAAAACCAACTGATCCGGTTCAGGAAACCAGCCCGATCAAAGACACCCCTTCTGAAGATAACAGCAATACGCCAGCCCAAAATGGTCCTGAACCCGCAGCCGACGCGCCACCTGCTCCGGTTAGGGAAATCAAAAACGATCCCCAGCCACCAAAAGAGGCTGAAGTACTGCCGGATTTAGCTTTGGAAAAACCGGAAACGGGGATTGCCCAAGTGAAGCCCGAAGACGGCTCTGCGCCACAAACACCCCGTACCGGGAACGGGCAAACCGAGACAGGCGAGACCAAAGAGCAGGCCGCGCCTGAGGTCATGCCAAATGAAATGGCCGACAAACCGGCAGATAAAATTATGAAACCTGTGCCGGGCATCACCAATATGGCCCCCCAAATTGAAACGGGCCGTTTGCCCAGTATTGGTGCGGAACCCGACACGAAAACAAATCCAGCGGACGAAACCGGTTCGCAATCCGCTCAGGTTCCGGTTGCCCCGAGTCGCCCTGCTGGTGCGCTTGCCGCCAATAGCGCCAGATTTGAAAACCCGCGCGCCTTACCGGTAATGTCGATCATTCTAATTGACACCCCGAATGCGCCGATTGCCGATGACGTTTTGGAAAACCTGCCGTTTTCCGTCAGTTTCGCCATTGATGCAGTGCGCGAGGATGCAACCCAAGTTGCGTCACGATATCGCAAGGCCGGCTTTGAGGTTTTGATGCTGACCAACCTGCCGCTGGGGGCCGGGGCCAGCGAAATCGAAATCGCATTTCAGGCCTATGCCAGAGCTGTGCCCGAGGCTGTGGCTGTGCTGGATTTGGGCGCGAACGGTTTTTTGCGCGGGCCTTCAACCGCAACACATATTGCCGGAATTTTGTCGGACGGCGGCTTTGGTCTGATAACGCCTTCAAAGGGGCTGAACACGGCCCAAAAAGTTGCCATGCGCGAAGGTGTTCCCGCCGCGTTGATTTTCCGGCAACTGGATAGTGATGCTGAAAAACCATCGGTTATCCGCAGATATCTGGACCGCGCCGCATTTCGGGCCAAACAGGAAGGCCATGTGATTATGCTGGGCCATACCCGCGCGCAAACCATCGAGGCCCTGGTGCAATGGTCGCTGGAAGATCGGGCCGCCAGTGTGGCAATCGGGCCGGTTTCGGCGGTATTGAAAGAATTGCAATAGCTACTGTTGGTTTTGCGCTAAACCGTCGGTGATTTCGTAATAATCAGCTTTGTCGGCCACAAAAATATGCAAACTCAGGCGGGTGCCTGTCGGGGATGATGTTTAACTGTGTACAAAAGGGATTATGGGCCAATATTATACAACAAGGCTACGGTTTGGCAAATTTCTTGGCGCCAGCAACACATGCCAGCACAGCAACCGAGGCCACAGCCATCGGCCAGCTGACAGTTTCCTTTAAAAGCGTTGCCGCCAACAGCAAGCCCATAAACGGTTGCAGCAATTGCAGTTGCCCCACAGCCGCAATCCCGCCTTGGGCCAAGCCGCGATACCAGAACACGAAACCGATCAGCATGCTGAACACCGACACATAAGCCAAGGCGATCCATGCCGGTTGCGCAATGCCTGCAAATGTTTGCGGCATTGTAAATATCGCCAGCGGTAACATTACGGGCAAAGACAGAACCAACGCCCATGAAATCACCTGCCACCCACCCAGTTTGCGTGACAGTTTGCCGCCCTCGGCATAACCAAATCCGCAAACAACGATGGCCAAAAACATCAAAATATCGCCGCTCCATGATGCAGTCATGTCCTGGGTCAAGGCAAAACCGGCAACCAAGATGCTACCGAGGATTGAAAACAGCCAAAAGGCGGGCGGCGGGGTTTCCCCTGTGCGAATTGCGCCGAAAATCGCGGTGGCAAGCGGTAGCAGGCCGATAAAGACGATCGAGTGGGCCGAGGTGATGTGTTGCAGGGCCAGCGCTGTTAACAACGGAAAGCCGATCACCACGCCAATTGCCACGATGAATAGCGAGACAAGGTCGCTTTGGTCGGGGCGTTTTTGCGGCCACGCCACCAGCATGATTGCCGCCAGCACTCCGGCAATTGTGGCGCGCGCAAAGCTTAGGAAAACCGGGTCAAACCACGCTACGGCCACCCGGGTTGCAGGCAGTGATCCGCTAAATATAACAACGCCGATAAAGCCGTAAATCCAGCCGGTTTTGGTTTGGTTCATCTGAGGTCTCCTTTGGTGGCACTATGACGGGTGTTTTAAAATGATCCAGTGACAGTGGGGTACAATTATGTTAAACTGTAATGGTAGTATTGGGGGTACAAATGGACGCCAAAGATATTGACCGAACGGCCAAAACAACGCTTGTTGAACAGGTGATGGCGGCCGTTCGTACGCAGATATCCAGCCGCATAATCGGGGCAGGGGCCAGATTGCCTTCGATCCGCCGCATGGCTGATAAAATGCAAGTGTCAAAATCCACGGTTGTAGACGCCTATGAACGCCTTGCTGCCGAAGCCGTGATCCAGTCGCGCCCGGGTTCGGGGTATTATGTTACAAAACACGTCCCGCCGTTTACAATTGCGCCACCAAATACCGGTAATGACCGGCAGGTTGATCCAGTCTGGATGACCCGACAATCCCTGAGCGCCAACAGCAGCCAGTTAAAGCCCGGCTGCGGCTGGTTGCCTGCGTCCTGGATGCCCGAGGCCGAAATTCGGCGTAATTTACGAAATTTGGCGCGTGACCAAGCTGTTAATCTGACCGATTACAGCCCGCCAAACGGCTCGCTTGAATTGCGCACGTTGTTGTCGCGCCGCATTTCCAGCCGTGGAATTATTGCGGAGCCGGGTCAGATTATGCTGACAGAATCCGGCACCCAAGCCATTGATTTGCTTTGTCGGTTTTTGCTGGAACCCGGCGATGTCGTGTTGCTGGATAGTCCCAGCTATTTTAACTTTCATGCCTTGCTGCGGGCCCACAGGGTAAAGGTTATCGGCGTTCCATATCGACAAAATGGCCCTGATATTGCCCTGTTTGAACAGGCTCTGATGCAGCACAAGCCACGGCTCTACATCACCAATAGCGCCGTGCACAATCCGACCGGCGCAACATTGTCACCTGCCACGGCGCATCGGGTTTTGAAATTGGCAGAGCGGCATGATTTGATCATTATCGAAGATGATATCTTTGCAGATTTTGAACACGAGCCATCCGTGCGTCTGGCGGCATTTGACGGTATCGAGCGGGTTGTTCACATCGGCAGTTTTTCAAAAACCCTGTCGGCATCATTACGTTGCGGCTATATTGTGGCAACGCCCGACTGGATCGAGGATTTGGTGAATTTGAAGCTGGCAACCTCGTTCGGTGGTGGTGCATTTTCGGCCGATCTGGTGCTGAGCTTACTGAAAGACGGGGCTTATCGCCGGCATGTTTCGGGGCTGCGCAATCGTCTGGCCGAGGCTATGGGCAAGGTTGGTGCCAAATTAAAATCCATCGGCATAACCCCGTGGACCGAGCCAGATGCAGGCATGTTTTTATGGTGCCAGTTGCCAGCAGGGCTGGATTCGGCTGATGTTGCGAATGTTGCGGTTAAACACGGGCTGATTTTGGCCCCGGGCTGTGCCTTTGATGTCGGCAATCAGGCCAGCGGGTTTATGCGTTTTAATGTGTCGCAAACTCTGGATCCGGCCATTTTTCCTATTTTGGAAAAATCCATGGAAATGGTGGAAAATAAAACATAGCGCGGCCTAAAGCGGCCTGATTTTCAGTTTCATAATCCGGTTGTCTTGGCGCGCCAGAACCTCGAAGCGAAAACCGTGAAAGGAAAATACCTGCCCCTCGGCCGGTATCATTTGCGATTCGTGAATGACCAGACCCGCAACCGTCACGGCCTCTTCATCGGGCAGGGACCAATCCATTGTCCGGTTCAAATCCCGAATGGTCATCGCGCCTTCAACCACAAACTGGCCGTCTTCGGTTTTATCAATACCCGGCTCGTCATTTTTATCAAATTCGTCGGTAATTTCGCCAACGATTTCCTCCAGAATATCCTCAAGCGTGATCAAGCCCTGCAAAGAGCCATATTCATCCACCACCAGCGCAAAATGGGTGTGGCGGCGCAAAAATTGACGCATCTGATCATCCAGCGTGGTGGTTTCGGGCACAAAATAGGGTTTTTTGGCCACATCCAGCACATCAAAACCCTTTAGATCATCCAGCGAGGCATCTTCTTTGCGCAATATTTCGTGGATCGCACGCAGCAGATCTTTGGCGTGGATGATGCCAATGACATTATCGGGTGCGTCGCGAAACAGCGGCAGGCGGGTATGGGCCGAGGCCAGACATTGGGCCAGAACCTCGCGCGGCTTATTGCCAACATCAATCATTTCGATCTTTGAACGGTGCAACATGATTTCCTCGACCGTGCGCTCGTTCAAATCAAGCGCACCTAAAATCCGGTCGCGGTCTTCTTTTTTCACCACACCTTCGGAATGACCCAGCGAAATAGCACCGGCGATTTCCTCGCGCACCGCCAGCATCGGGCAATCATCGTCAATTTTCACCCCAAAGCCGCGCAACACCAATCGCACAAACCAGCGGATTTCGGTGATGATGGGTGAAAATACGGTGACAACAATCTGAATGATCGGCGAAACTCGGGCAGCGGCCGTTTCAGGGTTGGTGATGGCATAGGTTTTGGGCAGCACTTCGGCAAAAACCAGCACCAGCAGGGTCATCACCAAAGTCGCCAGCGCAATACCGCCATCGCCAAACAGGCGGGTAAACAACGCCGTGGCCAGCGAGGCGGCCAAAATATTTACCAGATTATTGCCCAATAAAACCGCGCCGATCAAACGCTCGGTGTCTTCGGTTACATCAAGGGCGCTTTGGGCACCTTTATCACCTTTGTCGGCCTGCCGGCGTAATTTGCCACGTGATGCAGCCGTCAGCGCCGTTTCAGAGCCGGAAAAGAAGGCGGAAAACATCAGCAACAAAATAATGATGCCTGAGGTGATCCAAAAGGCGGTATCCAGAAGGGGGGTGGTGTCGGGCATTTTTCTCTCGGGTTATGTTTCTACGCTCTTTATGGGGGTTGCGTTGCGCGCGTTCAAGTGGGCTGTGATAAATCTTGTCTGGCCTTGCATTTTTGCAAATCTTTTTGCACTTCTGCCGCCTGAACAAAAGGAAACCGGCAATATCAAAACCGCCAAGCCAGCGAAAACCACCCCCTTGTTACCACTGACGCGCTGGGGTTGGCGGCATGATGTCATTGCTGCTTAAAACGGTGAAAAGGCGGCGAGGGGCCTCATTCATTGGTGGCGCTTGAGCGGGCAGGGTAGAAATATATCGATTTCAAAATGCTGAAATCAGCCCTTTGCCAGTGGATGATGCTCCAACACCAGCTCTTTTAGCCGATCCTCTAAAACATGGGTGTAAATTTCGGTGGTGGAAATATCGGCATGGCCCAGCAGGGTCTGAATGCTGCGTAAATCGGCCCCGTTTGCCAGTAAATGCGTGGCGAATGCGTGGCGCAGGGTGTGGGGCGTGACCTTGGCGGGGGAAATGCCGCCAAAGACCGCCAATTCCTTGATTAACAGGTAAAACCGGTTGCGGGTCATGTGGCCGGCTTTGGAACGCGAGGCAAACAGGAATTTCGAGACCGGCTTGCCCTTGGATTGGGCCAGATCCTGTTCTTTGTCGCGCTGTATTATCCATGCTGCAAGGGCTGTTTTGGCCGGCGGCGAGAGCGGCACCATGCGTTCCTTGCCGCCTTTGCCGCGCACCAAAATCATTCGAGGATCGCCGCGTGTGGCCGAAACCGGCAGCGAAACCAGCTCGCTTACCCGCATGCCGGTGGCGTAAAGCAGCTCCATCAAACAGGTATTGCGCAGCCGGTCTTTGCTGCGGCCAAAATTTTGTGCGGCTGATAAAAGTGACTCGACCTCTTCAACGCTCAGGGTTTTGGGCAATGATTTCGTTCTGCCCGGCCCCTTGATCTGGATCGCCGGATTGTCATCGCGCCAACCTTCTTCAAAGGCGAACCTGTAAAGACCCTTGATTGATGACAATCGCCGTGCGCGGGTAGATTGCGCCAATCCCTGAGCTTGGCAATGAATAAGATAGCCCTCGACATCAGCGCGACTGGCCGATGCAAAATCAATGCCCTGACCTGTTAACCATTCGCTAAAATCCAGCAAATCACGGCCATAAGCCGATTGGGTGTTCTGGGCCGCATCCATTTCGGCGGCAGTTGCTTGCAAATAGGTGCTGATCCAGCGTTCACCATTCATCGCGTCAGCCCTGATCATCAAGCAGCATTAATTGCAGGGACGCCCGCCTTGCGACATCCTCCAGACCAACAGAGCGAAGCAGAATCAATGACTTGCGTGCATTGTCTAAACTACCAGAGCCGTTTTCCGGAAAGTTTGAAATTGCTTTCAAAACGGCCTCGGCCAGTTTTTTATCCTTTATCAATCGCGCATATTCCGCCGGTGTTTCGCGGGCTAAAAATGCTTGTTTTATGCTGCGGGCTTTGGCGTTGGGGGCTTGGATTTTGGCTAAATCACCCTTGGCCAAGGCCACCAGAAACTGTTCCGTAATCGTGACCGGTTTGAATCTGTTTGCCACCTTTTCATAATCTTTTGAAAGCAATCCAACCTGAAAAGCAAGGCGTGCGGCCCCTTTTTCCAGCTCCATGTCCGCCAGAGCACTGCCATAAATTTCTGCAAAAATAGGGGCCAGCGCGGCACGTTTCATTTCTGCCCAGGCTATTGGCAAGGTTTTTGCCACCATTTCGGCATTTTTGGCCGTGTATGCTTGATCAAATTTCTGCACAGCCTTGACCCGTTCCCAAACACCGCCGGATGCGGCCGGTTTGCGTTCGGTATATAAACCCAGCAGTTTATTTTCTTCAATTGCCCCATGCGCAGCAAGCCGTTCGGCAGCCTCGAGTTGGGGTTTCCAGCCGATATTGTTGCGCAAATCAGCCACGGCAAACGCGCGGGGCAGGGCGGCTGTTGGCAGGGCTTCTCCAATGGCCTCGAACATGCGAAAGACCAGAGGTGTAACCGGTTTGGGGCGCGGTGGCGCTGGCTTTCCTTCAAATAACTCAGGGTCCAGAAAACGGGCCATCAGCGCGTTTTCTTCTTTGCTGATATAGCCCAGAACCTTGGCGGTTTCCAATGTAACGGCCGCGGCCGACCAGTCGCCATTTCGGGCCAGACAGAATATCCGGGCCTGAAATGTGGGTGAAATATCGGCATTTAGGCGCAAGGTTTCACAGGCTTTGTGTTCGGTCCCTGTTAGCAGCGCCACATCAAACCAGCGTCGAAATAAATCGGGCGTGCCTGCACCGGCCCGTTCCAGCAGGGCTTGTGCCTGATCTAAACTGCCGATGTCCAGCAATTTGTCAATTCTGGCCAAAAAAAGCGCATTTGTACCGTCCGTATCAATGGGCGCGTCCAGTTCCGCCAGCAGAATCATCTGTAATAATTCCTGTAACGCCGGCAGTGATTCTGTTGGGGCAGCGCGAATAATTCTGGCCAGTTCCGTGCTTGGGGTTTGCCCCCAAAAACCCCGCGGTAAACCCGTGACAGAAACGGGTAGTAACCCGACTGAATCAGACGTGGTCGTCCCCAGTTTTGAAACTGTTACGTCCTCGACGGATGCATTGCTGCTAACGGCTGCCTCGTCTAATCGGGGCACCGGATTGGGCCGAGCGACAACAGGTGCCGCGACCGTATCGGACAACCAGTCGATGGCCGACAAAGGTTCCTCAGCATTGGCAGACATGCCATGGCCAAACAAAAAAGCCGATATGATGAAAAACTGTTTACTCAAAATCAAGTGTTACCGGTTGGTTTACTTCTTTTATCTCGGGGGTCAGATCCCCCAGATATGCATAGGCCACCAATGCGATAAAGCCCAGAATAAGCAGTAAAACAAGTAATTTTAGCAGTCGCCCCATTTTCATTAGCCTTATTTGTGATGTTGCCATAAGTTGCAACTTACTTGTTTTATATATGGCCTTTTTGATAATTTCACGCCATTGATTGAAAAAATAATAAAATTAAGCGGGGGATGGCCGGTTTGGTGTCAGATTTAAAGAAAACAATCGTGCTGGTGGGCATGATGGGGGCGGGCAAAACGGCTGTGGGCAAGGCGCTGGCGGTGAAATTGGGCGCGCCGTTTCTGGATTCGGATGATGAGATTGTCAAAGCGGCCGGCATGTCGGTTTCCGAGGTGTTTTCGCGTGATGGTGAAGCTTTTTTCCGGGCGCGTGAAACCGAGGTTATTACGCGGCTTTTACACGAAAAAATTGGCGTGCTGTCCACCGGCGGGGGCGCGTTTTTGGCTGAAGGAAATCGCAAGGTGATATCTGATGCGGGTGTTTCGGTCTGGTTGCGCGCCGATCTGGAGCTGCTTTGGTCCCGGGTTCGGCGGCGCAACACACGACCGTTGTTGCGCACAGACAATCCGCGCCACACTCTGGCCCAGCTTTGCAAAGCCCGTGAACCGCTATATGCCAAAGCCGATCTGGTGGTGGATTGTGACCCGAAATATTCAATTGATAAAATGGCGGCTGCCGTGAT